>JAFAQO010000619.1 GCA_019246375.1 Mycobacterium sp.
AGCATCCGCGGCGTGGACACCGCGACGTCGACGCCCCACGCGTCGTCGAACAGCCACTCGTTGCGCGGGTCGTTGACGCGGGCCACCACGCGCGGCACCGCGAACTCGGTCTTGGCCAGCAGGCTAAGCACCACGTTGGCCTTGTCGTCGCCGGTGGCGGCGATCACGACGTCGAAATCCTCCAGGTGCGCCGACTCCAGCAAGCTCAGCTCGCAGGCATCGCCCAACAGCCAATGCGCTGACGGGATCGCGTCCACGTCGACGTGCTCGGGGTTGCGCTCGATCAGACATACTTGATGGCCGCTCTCGAGAAGTTCCCGAGCGATCGAGCGGCCGACTGCGCCTGCTCCGGCAATCGCGACTTTCACTTGCGCCACTCCTCAATCCCGGCTGCGCCGGCATCATCGTCGTCGGCGCGTTTCATGGCCCGAGGTCCTCACTGGGCGGCAATGCAGCGATGGCTGCCGCCTCGGCCACACGGCCGGAAATCGCGGCGACATACACCTGATCGCCGGCCTGGATGACCGTCTTCGGCTCGGGCAGTATTCCCTTGCCGAACCGGATTATGAACGCCACGCGGGCGCCAGTGGCCTCCTCGAGGTCCGTTATGCGATGCCCGACCCAGTCTTCGTGCAGCAAGACCTCGGCCACGGCAACGGTGCCGGTAGGGTCGCGCCACTTGGTGGTCTCGCCCTCCCGGGTAAGGGCGTTCAGCAAACGGTCGGTGGTCCAGGGGACGGTGGCGATCGTGGGGATGCCGAGCCGCTCGTAGACCGCCGCGCGTTTGGCGTCGTAGATGCGCGCGACGACGCGCTGAACACCGAAGGTTTCCCGGGCGAGTCGGGCCGAGATGATGTTGGAGTTGTCGCCCGACGAGACCGCGGCGAAGGCGTCGGCTTCCTGGATGCCGGCTCGCAGCAGCACGTCGCGGTCGAAGCCCACGCCCAGCACTCGTTCACCGGCGAACTCCGGGCTGAGTCGGTGGAAGGCGGTGCTGTCGCGATCGATGACTGCGACGTCGTGGCCGATTCGGGACAGCCCGTCGGCCAGTGAAGACCCCACGCGGCCGCACCCCATCACTACCACCCGCACCCGAGGTCCTTTCGGCCACATCGCTGCCGCGGGCGTCGGTGACCACCTTGGCCAGCGGTTTGGGCCCGAAGCATTCCAATCTTAGGAACGCTACAGCCAGCGCCGCATGGGCTTACCCTTGGCTCTCGTGTCCAAACTTTCGACCGCTACACGCCGGCTGGTTTTGGGTCAGCCGTTTCGCAGCGACCGACTGAGCCACACCCTGCTGCCCAAGCGGATCGCTTTGCCGGTGTTCGCCTCCGACGCGTTGTCGTCGGTGGCTTACGCTCCGGAGGAGGTCTTCCTCATGCTCTCGGTCGCCGGGCTGGCCGCCTACTCGTTGACACCGTGGATCGGGCTAGCGGTGGCCGCCGTCATGTTGGTGGTGGTGGCCAGTTACCGGCAGAACGTGCACGCTTACCCCTCGGGCGGCGGCGATTATGAAGTGGTCACCACCAACCTCGGCGCCAACGCCGGGCTGACGGTCGCCAGCGCCCTGATGGTTGATTACGTTTTGACCGTAGCGGTTTCAACCGCCTCGGCCATGTCGAACATTGGCTCGGCCGTCCCGTTCGTGGCCGACCACAAGGTGTTGTTCTCGGTCACCGCGATTCTTCTGGTGATGGCGATGAACTTGCGGGGGGTTCGCGAGTCCGGGGTGGCATTTGCCATCCCGACCTACGCGTTCGTCGTCGGTGTGGGCATCATGCTCGCCTGGGGGTTGTTCCGGATCTACCTTCTGGGCGAGCCGCTGCGGGCGGAATCCGCCGGGTTCGAGATGCATTCGGAAAATGGCAAGATCGTCGGCTTCGCGTTGGCATTCCTGGTGGCGCGGTCATTCTCGTCGGGTTGTGCGGCCCTGACCGGTGTTGAGGCGATCAGTAACGGGGTGCCCGCTTTTCGGAAACCCAAGTCCCGCAACGCGGCGACGACGCTGCTGTTGCTGGGCACCATTGCGGTGACACTGCTGATGGGCATCATCGTGCTCGCCAACAAGACCGGGGTGAAGATCGTCGATGATCCGGGCAGACAGCTAACTGGTACGCCGCCGGACTATCACCAGAAAACCGTGGTCGCGCAACTGGCACAGGCGGTCTTCGGCAGTTTCCACCTCGGTTTGCTGTTGATCGCCACGGTGACCGCGCTGATCTTGGTATTGGCGGCCAACACCGCATTCAACGGTTTCCCCGTACTTGGGTCGGTGCTGGCCCAGCACAGCTACCTGCCCCGCCAACTGCACACTCGCGGCGACCGGTTGGCCTTCTCCAACGGGATCGTGTTCTTGGCCGTGGCAGCGCTTGCGGCAATCATCGCTTTTCGCGCCCAAGTGACAGCGTTGATTCAGCTGTACATCGTCGGCGTGTTCATCTCGTTCACGCT
>JAFAQO010000240.1 GCA_019246375.1 Mycobacterium sp.
CCGACCACGGCGGTTGACCGGTCTCCTCGGACAGCCAGGCTTCGACCTGCCGGTTCCAATGCCGCACGCCGAACGGTCCCTCGCGATGCGCGCACAACAGCCGATGCTCGTCCAGCGTCGCCAACGCCTCGTCGGCGGCTCCCAACAGCGCCGTTTGCCGCAGCCGAAGCGCGTGCGGTAGCAGGATGGAGCGCAAGGGAGCGGTCGCCTTGTCTTCTTCGATGAACTCGATATGCTCGTCGCCCGAGCGCAAAAGCATCAGTGCACGTTCCGCGTCGCCCACCCGGATCGCCTCGGCGAGCGCGCCGATCGACTCCCCGAACCGATGCAACGTCCTCAGCGCAGCAACCCGCACGTCAGCGCGTGCCGAAAGCCCGTCCACCAAATCAGCAAGCACCGCACCGGCTTCCACCGATGCTAGTTGATCGGCGTCGCCGACCAGCACCAGCCGAGCATCCGGGCGCACCGCCTCCAGTAGCCGCGCCATGAGGGTCAGCGACACCATCGACGTCTCGTCGACCACAATCACGTCGTACGGTAACCGATTTCCGCGATCCTGCCGAAACCGTGACGACGAGTCGGGCCGGTTGCCCAGTAACCGATGCAATGTCATCGCGTGCAGCTCACCCAGCCGTAGCCTGTCGGCCGCGTCGAGCTTGGCGACTTCATGCTGCACCGCTTCCTGCAGCCGTGCCGCCGCCTTGCCGGTCGGCGCAGCCAGCGCAATGCGGGGCCGCGATGCTTTCGCAAGCTCCGCCTGCTCAGCCAGCAGTGCCAGTAGCCGCGCAACCGTGGTGGTCTTCCCGGTGCCGGGACCGCCCGTCAGCACCGTGACCGCTTGCGACAGCGCAATTTCGGCTGCCTGCCGCTGCTCTTCGAAGCCGGCCGGAAAAAGTCGCTCGAAGGCAAGCATTTTGACTGTCGGCCTCGACACCAACAACTCGAGCAAGTCGTCGCACACCTGCTTCTCCTCGCGCCAGTACCGGTCGAGGTAGAGCAGCCGGTCGCCATAGAGATGCAGGACCGGTGGCTCACCGAGCAGCGTGCTAACCTGCATCGCCCCCAGCCACTCCGCCGGCTCCGGCCACGGCAGCTCGTCGGCGCCTACAGTCGCCGCGATCGTCGCCAGGTCCACGCACACCGATCCGCCCCGCAGCGCGCGCACCACAAGCGCAACTGCCAACGCCACTCGCTTGTCGGGCTCCTCGCCAAGCGCGCAAATCCGTTCCGCCACACGCACATCCGAAACGTCCAGCACGGCCGCCTCGTTAAACGTCCGCAGCAAGCCGGCCGCGCCGATGGCGACCTCGACCTCGGCAGTCACGCCGCTCGCCTCCCCTCATCGAGCAGATCCGACAGAGCCACCACCAGCTCGGCCGGCGGCAGCCAGCTGAACACCCCGCACGGATGCCCATCGACCACCGGCGCGTCGACACCGCACATGCCCCGCACGAACAGATACAGCACCCCGCCGAGATGCCGTGCCGGGTCGTAGCCCGACACGCGCCACCGCAGAAACCGGTGCAGCACAACGGTATACAACAGCGCTTGCAGCGGATAGTCGGAGTGCACCATGACCTCCGCTAACCGTCCGCCGCTGTAGTCGGCAGCGGTGTCGCCGAGGTGGTTGGTCTTGTAGTCCACCACCAAATGGCGCTGGTCGGGCAGCCGCAGCACTGCGTCGATGGACCCGGCTAGGTATCCGCGCAGCGACTGACCGCCCAACTCAACCGACATCAGCCGGTCGGCGTAGGAAGCCAACGGATCGCCCAAAGGCAGGTGCGACTGCAGCAGCTTGCCCACATCGGACAACGAGACGTCAGGAGCAGACCCGCGCGCGTCGCCTCCGGCCAGCGGGATCTCGAAGCCCAGTTCCCGTAGGCGATCGCGCATAGCGATCTGCGCCAAAGTCAACCCGCCGGCGAGCGGCCCCAACGACGTGTCGTGCATCGGCAGCAGCGCGGCGGCCAGCTCAGAAGCGGAAACCTCAACCGGCCACCACGCCAGTTGCCGGCGCGCCTGCTCTTCGAGCTCGACGGCGAAATCTGGAGCACCGGGATCGGCCGTCTCTAACACCGCATGCACCAACGACCCGAACGTCGTGCCGCCCGGCATCGCCGCCAGCGGCGAGGCGACGTCAAAACCGGGACTTGGCGCGGTGACAACGACGCCCTCCACCTCATCGTCCCGCGCGCCGACCTCCGCCTCGCTCTCCACGCCGACCGGTGCCGCGCCACGCACTAGAGCCGAATACGAGGTCCGCTGCCACCTGGTATCGATGGTGCGGTGGAAGTGCCGCACGGTGAAAACCGTTACCTGCGACTGCTTCTCCATAGCAGCAGGGGAGACGATCACCGATTCCTCGACCGACGGCCCGCCCGCAGCCTGCCACTGCGTGAACAGCTCCCACGCGTCCTCGTCGGTGATTGCCGACTCGCACCTGTCTGGCACCTGCGCCTCGTTCACGCCGCGTCCGCGCAACAGCCGCGACAACCCGCCATTGCGCTCATCCCATGACGGCGCCCACCACGCCACCACTTGCGATTGCGCACGGGTGAGTGCGACGTAAGTGAGTCGGATGTTGTTGCGGGCTTCTTCTGTCCGGTGCAGCTCTTCGACACGGCGGCGATCTGGGCTATCTTTGCCGCCGATGTGGAGGGAGCGCGTGTCGTTCTCGTCGTGATACAGCAGGATGTCGTCCCTGCGGACGTTTCGGTTGAACGCGAAGGGCAAATACACGATCGGAAACTGCAGACCCTTGGCCACGAACACCGTCATGATCTGCACGGCCGCCGCGTCGCTGTCCAGCCGGCGATTATGCTCAGCCATCCCGTTACGGCTGTCGCACTGCCGTCGCAACCAGTCACGCAGCGCCGGCAGGCCATATCGGTCCCGATGCGCGGTCTCATGCAGGAGTTGGGCGATGTGCGCCAGGTCCGTCATGTGCCGCTCGCCGCCCTGCTGCCGCAGCACCCGACGCCCCATACCGCGCAACTGCGCGGCCTCGAACACCGCCGCCACCCCGCGCTTCCGGGCCTGGTTGGCCCACTCGCGTATCGCAGTGGCTACCCGGTCAGTAAGCGAATCACCTTCGGCGGCGAGAGTTTCCGCGGTCGCGCCGAAGAACATCGTGCAGGCTGCGGCGCGGACCAGCCCACTGCGGTGCGGCGCGTCGAATGCCTCCAGCAGGCACATCCAGTCTTTCGCCGCCTGGGAGTCGAACACGTCGGTGTCACCGGTGTAGATCGCCGGGATACCCGCCGCGCCCAACGCCTCCCGGCATGCCCGCGCGTCTTTGTGCTGTTCGACGATCACCGCGATGTCCCCGGCCCGAACAGGGCGACCGTTATAAGTGGCGTCGCTGCCCAGCAACTCCGCGATATCGGCGGCCAGATCCTCTGGAATGTGCCGGCGCAGCATGTCAATCGGCACATTGGCGGTGTCCTCACAGCCGAGGGCGGGCCGTTTGACCACGCGCAGCCGAAACGGCGCGTTGTGCGGCGCGCCGGCCAGCCGGTGTCTGTCGCAACGGGCGTCGATGTCATGGACGACGATTTCGGGGTGGCCCAGCCCGGCGCCGCGCAGCACGGCCTGCAGACCCTCAACCAGCGGGCGGTC
>JAFAQO010000587.1 GCA_019246375.1 Mycobacterium sp.
GGTCGGGCCGTGGAAGGCGTGGCCCATACCGGCCGGGATCGGCGACGCCACGCTGTGGGCGCTCGGCGGCCGGGTGCTCTTCGCCGGCGATGCCGCCCGGGCGTGCGACCCCATGACCGGCGAGGGGATCGCCCAGGCGCTGGAAACCGCGGAATTGGCGGCGCGGGCCATTGCGGCCGCCGGGCCGGACCGGCCGGAGGCGGCGGCCCCCAGCCGCGCGGGGGTACCCCAGCTTGCAAGGGGACGGCGAGGGGGCGAGCCGGCGACCAGGCACCGGTCGACGCTGACGCGCGCCCTCTCCGGTCAGCGCTTTTCCTTGATCTTGGCTTTCTTGCCGCGAAGCTCACGCAGGTAGTACAGCTTCGCGCGGCGCACATCGCCACGGACCACTACCTCGATGTGGTCGATGTTCGGCGAATGCACCGGGAAGGTGCGTTCGACGCCGACGCCGTAGCTTTCCTTGCGCACCGTGAACGTCTCGCGGATGCCCCCGCCCTGCCGGCGGATCACCACGCCCTTGAAGACCTGGATGCGCTCCTTGGCGCCTTCGATCACCTTGACGTGCACGTTGACCGTATCGCCGGGGCTGAAGGCCGGAATGTCGTCGCGCAGCGACGCCTTGTCGAGGAAGTCCAGCGTGTTCATCGGAGAAGACACTTCCTTGCGGTCGCGGCTGCGGCGACGACTTGACCCCGGAGGCGGGCGGTCACCGAGCCGATGGATTCGGCATCTGGAGTATCCCGCAGCAGGCGGGAGCAGACCGGCCCGCCGACAACTGCCGGAGACAACTGCTCAATTGTGCCAGATGGCGCGCATGCAGCGAAATCACAGAGAAATCGCGGGTTATCGCTACCCTCCGAACACGGCGACGGATGGTACATATGACGAAGGCCCGCCGAACCGGCAAGCCGCCCATTAGTCTGATGCGGCGGGCGATGGCAGTGCGAAGCCCGAATTCATGTACCTGACGGGCAAGGGAGGGGCATGCGAGCGCGGCCGCCAATGCTGCTCGTCGCCACTACAGCAGTGGTGTTCACGCTGGTGGCCGCCGGCGAGGCGAAGGTGTACGGCGCCGCCACCGGCAAGTCGCCGACGTCGCGCTCAGTCCTCGTTGCGCCGCTGGTCCAGGCGATGCTGCCGCCTGCGCAGGCGAACGCCGCTCTCAGTGCGCTGCCGGCCCGCATCCAGCAGGCCACCGACGATGCCGCCGCCGAAGGTGCGACTGTTTCGGTTGCAGTACTCGACCGCGCCACCAACCACATGGTCTCCAACGGCAATCAGCAGATCATTACGACCGCGTCAGTGGCCAAGCTTTTCATCGCCGACGAGCTGCTCCTGCGCGAATCCCAGGGCGACACACCACTGTCCGCCGAAGACCGCACAGCACTGGACGACATGCTGCGCTCCTCCGACGACGATGCCGCGGAGAAGTTCTGGAACCAGGCCGGTGGTGACGCCATCATCACGCAGGTGGCGACGCGGTACGGATTGACCGCCACGACGCCGGGCGACGACGGGCGCTGGTGGAACGCCATCAGCACCACAGCCGACCTGATCCGCTACTACCAGATGTTGCTCGACGGGTCCGGGGGCCTTCCGCCGGAGCGGGCCGAAACCATCGTCAACGACCTGGCTCAGTCCACCCCGACCGGAATCGACGGCTACCCGCAGCGGTTCGGCATCCCCGACGGTCTGTATGCCGAGCCGGTCGCGGTCAAGCAGGGCTGGATGTGCTGTATCGGCGAAGACTGGATGCACCTGTCGACGGGAGTGGTCGGCCCGGACCGCCGCTACATCGTGGTGATCGAATCGCTGCAGCCCTCCGATGACGCCACCGCGCGGGCGACGATCACCAATGCCGTCAAGACCATGTTCCCCAACGGCCGGATCTGACCCGCCAGCACCTTGCCCCACCGGCCATCACCGCCGACCCGTCCAACCCCCGCCGAGCAGCCCGCACCCTGAACACCCTGGGTGTGTGTCCCAGCGTTGCTAATGCAGCGGACATCCTTTCCGCGAGGTTGCCCGCGGGAAGGATGTCCGCCTCTGCCGCGATTCAGAACGTCAGACAGACGGGTTTACAACAGCCCGGCGAGGGCCGATAGCAGATCGGTGCTCAGTGTCGAGGCGATGCCTGAAATAGCGCCAGGATCGAACAGTCCGGTGAGGGCCGGTGCCAAACCGCCGTCCAACAGCGAGGTCAGGGCGCTGGGGTTGAACAGTGCAGCGAGGTCCGCGGGGTTCAGCAACCCCTCGAGTCCGGCTCCTCCCAGCAGAGTTTGCAGCGGCACATTGACCAGATCCGCACTCGTCGCTGCCGTCGCTGCGTGCGGCGTGATGGCGGCCGCGAGCTGCTGGGGCAGATAGTTCACCAGCGCGGGAACGATGCCGCCGATGGGCGTGCCCCCGACTTGGATGTCGGAAATTGTGAAACCAGGGATAAGTGGGTTAGGGAGGGCGGGGGGGAAAAGACTACCCGGAAATGGACACG
>JAFAQO010000607.1 GCA_019246375.1 Mycobacterium sp.
CGTGCACCGGCAAACAGCTGCGGAGCGTGACCGCGGACGCAAGCTTTTGGCGGAGGTCAGCGAAATGTACCTGTTCCGTGAATACTTCGTGGCTGAGTTACCGGTCCTCGACGTCTACTTGGCACGTGAGCGGGCGCGGCATGGAGACCGCGGTGCGGCCATACCGCTCATGCGCGCCGCCGTCGACGATCTCGTCCGCCAGGGACAGCTGCTGGGGTGGGGCGTTCCTGCGACGGGCGTTCTGGTGGAGACACTGCTCGATCGCAGGAGCGAGAGTGATGTGGCCGAGGCGGAGGCCGCGATCGAGCGGTTAGCGGCCGCGCCAGCCGATGCGGGTCTGGTGATGCGCGATATTTGGCTGCTGCGGCTACGGGCTCTGATGGCGCGGGCGCGCGGCGATGCCGCGGCTTACGCGCACTTGCGGGATCGCTACCGCGACATGGCGAAAACGCTTGAGTTTGACGGGCATATCGCGTGGGCCGAGGCAATACCATGACGGCGACTGGCGTGGTCTGCTGTTCGTGCGGCACGGAGCCGAGCACAAAGCTCACGTTGGGACCAGTCGGCTGATCACCTTAGCCCATCGGCGGCTCTTGCAAAGGGTCAACCCGTGACAACGCCGCCCCCACTTCATTCATGGAGGATTGCGGGACCCTCGGGGGCAATACGGAGCGGGATCAGCAAAACCTGGGGTCGCGGTGGAGGAGCGTACCGTACCGGGGGGCCGGTCGACTCCTAAGCCCTAGAGTGCCGGCGCGGTCCAGTCCGGCGGTTCCGTGCTCGCTTGCTGTTGTTCGACGCTGAGATCGGGCAGGTAGCCAGGATCCAGGCTCCGGCGAACCAGAACGCTTGGATGCACCAGCCCATCGGGTGGGATGGCTCGCCGGCGCAGGCCGGTCAGCGCCCACAAGCGGCCGTTGTTATGGATCGGCGCGTTGGCGAAATCCTGAGCCACCCCGCATTGTTGGGCGTACGTTGTCGCGTCGATCGCCAACTCATCGACCACCCCGTCAACGATCCACTTCAGCGCGATCGTCGCCAGCCGGTGATCGGGAAAGGTTCCGCCCACGTCGGCATGGACGCCGGCAAACCATCGTTCCTCGAGTCCGTACGGATGGCTTTCGACCAGATATTCCCGGTATGGGCGCCGACGCTCGTCGATGGAAACGGCGTGCCGGATGCGGGCAACGTTCGGCAACTTCCTTGTGTAGGGCCAGCGCAGGTTCCCGAACCGTAAGAAGCCGGCCGCTTTGACGGTATCCCAAAGGCCCAGATAAGTGATCGGGACGGCATAGTGCCACACCTCACGGGGGTCGTTCTGCTTGACGGTGTCCCACAGCGGGTCACCGTCGGTGCGCCAACAGAATGCATCCGCGAAATCGGCCCATTCTGTGTACTCGTCGGTGTTGAAATGCCGGTTGATGGCGTACTTTTCGACGGCGTACGGCAGTAGGTTCTCCGAGCCCGGTCGCATAAGTCCTGGCCGCACCAGCATGCCGGTGAGCGCGCGCGCGGTGTAGGCGCCGCGGCTGAAGCCGAAGACGTATACCGCATCACCCGGTCGCCAGTGTTGCATCAGATACTGATATGCCTGCGCCACATTGGTTTTCATACCCGCACCGACGGCGCGCATGAACAGCAGTGAGGCACCGCGCCGAATGGCTGAGTGCGCGTTCGCCGGAGCCAGGGTGCCCACGCCGGGGTCATAATAGCCTAGCTGGCTGCTCGGATCGGCCTTGATGAGCATGCCGAAGAGCTTGGCGACGTTGGTGCGATTGCCGGCGCCGATCTGGTTGGCGGTGCCGTCAAAGCACACGACGATCCGCTTGTGCTGCGTCGAGGGGCCCGGGTTGGTCATTGGGTAAACCTCCGCCCTTGAAACGAATCTCGTTGGTGCCCAGAGGTTAACGTTTACCGCTCGAGCGAAGAGGCTTTTCGAGCATCCGATGCGAGCGGTCGCCGCGTTTGTGGCCGCTGGGCGCACGTATTGGTGGCAGCTTCAGCCGACGCCCCAGAAGTGCAGGTCTTTGCTCTCGTCGGCCAGTTTTGGCGCCATCCAACTATCATCGTCTCGTAGTCCGTTGAAGGGCTTGGTTTCGCGGGAAAGATGCGCTCGCCACCGGTAGTGATCGTAGGCGGCCATGATGTTGACCGCGTATGCCTCGGCTAGAGCGTTGTCGCCCTTGATGATGAGGAAATTTTCATCGTTGCTCTTGCTGGCCAACTCCGAAAAGTTGTGACTGCCCGTCACGACGGTGGGCTGGTCGGAGAAAGGGTCGACGACTAAGACTTTGCTGTGGATGATGGCGTGGCCGATGTTGGCGAGGAACTGCTGGCGGGTCACCTCGGCAGCGAAGTTGGCGAAGGGGTGCGCGATGCCTTCGGGCTGGATCACGTCGGGCTGGACGGGCTGGATGATGTTGAGACTGACCTGGTGTTGGTGGGTTCGGTCGATGAGGCTCACGTTGACTGCGGACTCATCGCCGCGGCCATGGGGCAGGTCCGAAACCACGCCGCGCACGTAGAGATCCGGTTCGCCGGTGCGGGCCATCACCGCGGGGAAGACACCGTTGTTGCCGGGCATGAACATTAAAAACAGGATGCCCTGGCGCGCGCTGGCGACGACTTGCCGCAGCGCGTAGAGGTCGACTTCACCGGCGGTGCGGCTGAACCATACTGTTGCCTGAGCGGTGTCACCGGACGGGGCAGCGGGCGTGGTCGGGGTGCCGTTGGCGGCGACGAGTGAGCGCGGAAAGCTGCTTTTCGCATCGCGCAGACGGTGCCACTGTTCCAGGTAGACCGCGGCGATGGCCGGGTCCTCGACGAGTAGTCCGTTATTGAGCTGGGTGCACAAACCGGTCACGGTCCAGTTGGTGCTGCCGGTCCAGGCGACTACCGGCACGCCGGAGCTGTCGGTACGGACGAGGAATTTGTTGTGCGCCAGTGGACCAGGAGAGGTGAACCGGTCGTGCGCGGCGACGTCGACGTTGGCGGCCAGCAGTTTAGCGCGCGCATCTTTGTTTTCGTCGTCGTGCTGGCGCGCGTCGGCGGCGGATTCCCCCTTGGCAGGGACCGATCCGTTGGCCAGCACGACATGGGCGCGCTCACCGAGGGTGCACAACTTGTCGACTAGCTCATCGTCGTTGAGTTCGAACAGGGCTGCGAAAATCTCGGTGTCGTCGCTTTCCGCGGTGCGCAGTTCGTCGAGCATCGCCAGCCGCAGGTCGCCGGAGAGGAACTCGCGAATATCCTGCTCGTTCTGGTCTTGAATGTTGTCCTTGAATTGCCTTAGAGTCAGGTGCTTTTCGGCCAGATAGCGAGACATGAATTGGGAGATCACGAAGCCGCGGTTGAAAAACGCCCGGAAGCGGCTGCCCGAGGCGGCGCCCAGCCTCAGTCCGGGACTCCACTCGCTGGCCTGCTGGCTCAGCTGCACCAATGAGCCCGTGTCGTCGCGCACCATCGGAATCACTTGGTAGGAGACGGTGTCGCCGGTGTTCGCGCCGTGGTCGGTCCACGAGAAGCGCTGGAACGGCCATTCGGTGGACGGTTCGGTGTGGGCGACATCACCGGGCTGCGGTGGCGGATCGTCGGCGAAACCCACCCGGTTGGGTAGGAACTCGACATCGGTGTTGCCTTGCGGGTCGGTGCGCCGCCGCGCGATCGCGAACCCGCGGCAGCCCGCGATGGGCGCTGGCACCGCCCAAAACAGCAGGGCGTCGTCTTCGTCAGCGTAGACCTTCAATGTTGTTGCCATGGTGAGCTCCGCTCGCGGTGTCCTGTGTTTAGTCATTGTTGGTTGTTTGCGCCGCGATTGTTATGAGTAGTCGAGTACTCGATTTCTCCGCTCCTAGTAATGGGCCCCAAGACTATTAGGGTCGCTACGGGAAAGGCACCGTAATAATCAGTCATTGATCGCGGTGCCGCCCAATTTTGACCGCCAAATTGTCACGTTCAGGGTGGCAGCCTATTGGCGTGCGGTTAAGACATACTCGCCCTAGGCGCGGCATCGTGAACATCGGCATATGCGATGCCCCGCAATGGTCTCGTAGAGCAAAGGCGGCCATACCATCTTCAGTGGAAACCGTGGTTTTCGTGTTTGGTTGACGTAGGCGTCGGTGAGGTGTGTAAGTCATAATGCACCTCCAGGTCAGACAAACGATATTGGTCGCCTTCCTAGCTTCCTACTTCAGAGAAGGTGACGCCGACGAATCGGCGACAGCGACACGACAACTGTTCAGCGATGCCATGATTCGCGCTCCTGCGACATTATTACCCCGGCAATCCTTTTCGGTTGGCCTCACCGGTGAGCCGAGTCACGGTGTAGTGATCGCTCTGGTTCCGCGGACCGGTCAGGGGGAGTCGTGGACGGTGGTGATCAATTCGGTGTGCACCTTGGTCGGTTGGCCGTCCGCGAGCACGACAGTCGGTATCAACATCGGCCAGGGTTACTATCGATGCTCCTCGCCGGTTACGCTGCCACGGTCACGTCAACGGATAAGCGCTCAGCAATGACATGGGCTCCAGCCCAGTCGGCGGCGCACACCGCGTGCGCAAGATCTTTAACCATCGGGCTTTGGATGCCCAGCTCTGCTAACCACGCCGAGACGGTGCTGACGATGTCATCACCGGCTACCGTGACTGTGC
>JAFAQO010000003.1 GCA_019246375.1 Mycobacterium sp.
CGCCCGACGCCGTCGCCCCGGGCGAGGGCACTCGGGCATCCTCCGGGGTCGCCGACCCGTACGTGCAGGAGGCGCTGCGCTGGTTGCCCGGCGACACCGGCCCCGCCACGACTGAGCACACTGGCTCGGCCCAGGCACCTGATAGCGCGCTCACGTCATTCGGCTCGGCGCCGCGGGTGCTGATCGCCGACGACAGCGCCGACCTGCGCGAATACCTGACCCGCATCCTGGGCACCGCCGGCTACCGCGTCGACGCCGTCACCGACGGTCAGCAGGCGCTAGAGGCCATCCGCGCCGACCGCCCCGACCTTGTTGTCAGCGACGTGATGATGCCCCGGCTGGACGGCCTCGCGCTGATCGCGGCGCTGCGGTCGGATCCGCTTACCGCCGCCGTACCGGTCCTGCTGCTGTCGGCCCGAGCCGGCCAGGAAGCCTCGATCGAAGGCTTACACGCCGGCGCCGACGACTACCTGGTCAAACCGTTCGCCGCCGCGGATCTGCTGGCCCGCGCCCGTGCGAATATCGAACTGGCGCGGCTGCGCAGTCACCATGCCCGATGGCGCACCGCGCTGGTCGACTCGATGCAAGAAGCGTTCTTCGTATGTGACGAGCATGGCACCGTCATCGAGGTCAACTCGGCGTTTACCGACATCCTGGGGTACGGCCCAGAAGGCATGCCATACGAACCGCCCCACCCGTGGTGGCCCGACGCCGAAACCGACCCCGAAGCCCATCGGCAGGTCGCTGCGGCGTTCGCCGGGCTGCTCCACCAAACGCATGGCACCAATACCGTACCGGTCACCCACCGCGACGGGCATCGGCGGTGGATCACGTTCAGTTTCAATTACGCCGACGATCCCGACAGCGGGCGCCGGGTGATGGTCGGCACCTTCCGCGACGTCACCGCTGAGCACTACATCGCGCAACGGCAGACCGCGCTGGCCGAGCTCAACCAGCAACTGGCCCAGGCCGACACGGTCGACGAAGCCCTACAGGCCGCGGCCGAGGAACTGCGCCGACTCTGGCAGGCGCGTCGCATCCTGGCCGTCACCTTCCCCACTGACGGGGTCTCCCCGGCCACGACATCCGGCGAGCCGGACCTGCTGTGCGTCGGGCAGCCCTCGCAGTGGGCCGACTTGCCACCCCGCAGGCGCCAGATGATCAGCTCGGTGCGTGACGGTGACCTGCTCACCGTCGACACGAAGGAACCGGCGACGGCGGGTATCGCGGTGCAGCATCCCCGCGGTGTGCTGGTGATCTGCGTCGAGCTGGCCGAACAACGCCCCTTCACCCCAGAAGACCAGATTCTGCTGACGATGCTGGCCGGTCGCCTCGGCCAGGGCCTGCAGCGGGTGCATCAACTCGACCAGCAGCGGGAAACCGCCCTGGCGCTGCAGCACGCGATCCTCGGCCCCGCGGAGTTGCCCAGCGGATTCGCGGTTCGCTACCAGCCCGCCACCAGCCCTCTGCAGGTCGGCGGCGACTGGTACGACGTCTTTGCCCTCGAGGACGGGCGCATCGGGTTGATCGTCGGCGACTGTGTCGGCCACGGCCTGGCCGCCGCGACCGTCATGGGACAGCTGCGCAGTGGCTGCCGCGCGCTGCTGCTGGAAAACCCCAGCCCCGGCGCCGCGCTAGCGGGTCTGGACCGGTTCGCTGCGCGACTACCTGGCGCCCAATGCACCACCGCCTTCTGCGCCGTGCTCGACCCCGACAGCGGTGAGCTGGTCTACTCCAGGGCCGGCCACCCACCTCCCATCCTGGTCCACGCCGACCGGAGGACCGAGATGCTCGATGAGGGACGCGCTCTTCCACTGGGCGTACGACCTGACTGGTCCCGCTCCGAAGCCCGCGTCACCATGCCGCCGCGCGCGACCCTGCTGCTCTATACCGACGGCCTGGTGGAACGTCGTCGCGAAGCGCTGGACCAAGGCATCGCTTGCGCCGCCGACGTCGTACAAGACGGCCGCGATGCGGCCCTGGACGACCTGGCAAGCCAGATCATGTCCCGCCTGGCACCCAGCGGCGGCTATCAGGACGACGTCGCCATGCTGCTGTACCGTCAGCCCGCCCCGCTGGAGGTGGACATTCCCGCCGATGTCAGCTACCTCGCGCGCGCCCGCACCGCGCTCCGTAGCTGGCTGGCCCGCGCCGGTGTAGACCCCGACCTGAAACTGAACGTGCTCATCGCCGCCGGCGAAGCCGTCTCCAACGCCATTGAGCACGGGCACCGCGATAGCCACGAGGGCACCATCAGCCTGCGTGCGACGACCATGGTCGACGAAGTGCGGTTGACCGTCACCGATACCGGTTCCTGGAAGCCCCCGCAGCCGGCCGGCGAATCTTGTCGCGGCCGAGGTTTCAACCTCATGCGGGCCCTCATGCACGATGTCACGATCCAACCCGCCGACTCCGGCACCACGGTCCGCCTGCACGCGAGGATCACCTGATGGCCACACCTCTCACCGTCAGCACCGACCGCCGCAACGATGGGACGCTCGTGCTGACCGCGGCCGGGGAGATGGACCTTAGTAACATCGACGTCTTCACCCGAGCACTCAGCGATGCCGCGAGCACTGACGGGAGCCTCACGGTCGACCTCGCAGCCGTGGAGTATTTGTACAGCGGTGCCATCAACGCGCTGTTCGATCACGCGGATAACATCCGTGTGATCATTGCGAACCGTTACCTGATCCCCGCGCTCACCGTCAGCGGTCTCACCGAACTGGTCACCGTCGAACGGAAGCCGCCCCCAACATAAGGGTGACGCAGACTCTAGCCGCTGTTGCGCAGCGCGCTCGCCAGCCCGTTCATCGTGAGCAGGATCCCGCGCTGGACGAGCTCATCGTCGTCACCCGAGCGGTAGCGGCGCAGCAGCTCCACCTGAAGGTGATTCAGCGGTTCCAGGTAGGGGAAACGGTTGAACACCGATCGCGCCAGTGCCGGGTTGTCGGCGAGTAGATCGTCTTGACCGGTGATGCGCTTGTGCATGGTGATAGTCCGCTCATGCTCCGCGACGATCATGTCCAGCACCCTGTGCCGCAACGACTCATCGGGAACCAACTCCGCGTAGCGGGCCGCCAGCCCCAGGTCCGACTTCGCCAGCACCTGCGCCATGTTCGACAGCACAGTCCGGAAGAACGGCCATCGCTGATAGAGGTCATTGAGCACCTTCAGGCGATCGCTCTCGCTCTCGGGACCCGCGGCGATCCATTGTTCGAACGCCGACCCGGTGCCATACCAGCCGGGCAGCATCACCCGCGATTGGCTCCATGCCAGCACCCATGGGATAGCACGCAGGTCCGCGATCGACGAGGTGGGCTTGCGCGAGCTCGGCCGGCTGCCGATGTTCATCGCGCCGATCTCGCTGACCGGGGTGGACGCCAGGAAGTAGTCCACGAAACCCGGTGTGTCGTGCACCAGTTCGGCGTAGGCGCGCCGCGCTCGAGCGGCCAGGTCGTCCAGCACTTCATACGCCGGCGCCGCCCCATCACCCAGACCCTCGACGTCGAGCAGCGTGGCCTCCAGCGTGGCCGCCACCAACGTCTCCAGGTTGCGGCGCGCGCTCTGCGGTTCGGCGTACTTGGCGGCAATGACCTCACCCTGTTCGGTCAAGCG
>JAFAQO010000006.1 GCA_019246375.1 Mycobacterium sp.
TCTGCGCGGGCGCCGATTGGGTCGCTATCAATAGCGGTGCGCAATCACGTCCGCGCACGGGCGACATCGTCCGTCGTATTCCCCATACCGCCCATCGCGTGATCGAACTGGTTCACACCATTCAGCTGCCGGTGGTGTGCAGCGTACGAGGATGGGCTGTTGGGCTCGGGTGCAATCTGGCGCTCGCCGCCGACTTCGCCGTGGCTGCGACCGACGCCGTGTTCTGGGAGCCCTTTGTGGCGCGCGGATTCAGCCCCGATTCGGGTTCAACGTGGCTACTGCCCCGGCTGGTAGGCATGACACGCGCCAAGCAGATGCTGCTACTCGGCGAAAAAGTCAGCGCCGCCGACGCGGCGAACTGGGGGCTGATCCACCGAGCAGTCAGACCGGCGGAGCTCGACGACACCAGCGAGGAATTGCTGGCCCGACTGGCCTCCGGCCCCACAGTGGCGATCGGGCTCACCAAGCAGGCCATCCACTACGGCCAGCATGCGACATTGAACCAGGCGCTGACACAGGAACTCTTCAACCTCGAACTGTCCTGCCGGACAATCGATTTCAAAGAGGGCCTGACGGCTTTTCGTGATCGACGCCCGCCGGAGTTTCGCGGCCGGTGAGGGCGCTCCGGGGTGCACGACTAAGTGAAGGGAAACGTGGGTGTCTGCAAAATCTTCATGGCCATACGACACCATCAAGTACGAAGTCGACAGCCATAAAGCCACGATCACCCTGAACCGGCCGGATGCTCTCAATGCACTCAGCCCGCACATGATCGCCGAATTACGCACCGCCTACCAGGAAGCCGAGAACGACGACGCGGTATGGCTGTTGATCGTGACCGGCACCGGACGGGCATTCTGCACCGGCGCAGACGTCAAGGCGATTCCCGGTGACGGCAAGGTGATCAACGAACGGCCGTATCTGTCCACTTACGAACAATGGGAGGCACCGCAGGAGGGCACGCCGCCGTTTCGCACGATGGCCAAACCGGTGCTGGCCGCGATCAACGGAATGTGTTGCGGCGCCGGGCTTGATTGGGTCACCACCGGCGACATCGTCATCGCCTCGGATAGAGCGACGTTTTTCGACCCGCACGTCAGCATCGGATTGGTTGCTGGACGTGAGGTAATCCGGGTGGCCCGGGTGCTGCCGCGCTCGATCGCGCTGCGGATGGCGCTGATGGGCAAACATGAGCGGATGAGCGCCCAGCGCGCATATGAGCTCGGAATGATCAGCGAAATCGTTGCGCATGACCGGCTGCTGGAACGCGCCCATGAGATCGCCGACATCGTCAACTCCAATGCGCCACTGGCGGTGCGGGGTACCCGGCTGGCCATTCTCAAGGGGCTCGACCTTCCGCTGCACGAGGCTGAGATGCTTGCCGAGTCCTTCCGTGAACGCAATCTCCACACGCAGGATTCTCTGGAGGGCCCCAAGGCTTTCGTCGAAAAGCGGGCACCGGAGTGGCAGTGCCGATGAGCTTCACGACCATCGTGCTCGACATCGATGCCACCCACCAGGTCGCCACGATCACGCTCAACCGACCCGACCAGCTCAACGCGTTCAACCGCACGATGTGTGAGGAGATGGCGCAAGCCTGGCGGATCGTCAAGTTTGATGATTCGGTCAATGCGATCGTGCTGCGGGCGGCTGGCGCCCGGGCTTTCAGCGCCGGCCTCGACATGAAGACCCCGTACGGGCAACCCGAAAACGTCTGGAATCACGAGGATCCCGGCGAATCACTCAGCCCCAAGTGGCAGAAAATGTGGAAACCTGTGGTGTGCGCTGTGCAGGGTATGTGCACGGCCGGAGCGTTTTACTTCCTCAACGAGTCTGACGTAGTCATCTGCTCGACAGACGCGACGTTTTTCGACTCGCACGTCTCAGCTGGTTTAGTCTGCGCGCTGGAACCGATCGGGTTGATGCGCCGCATCGGTTTGGGCGAAACACTGCGATTGGCCCTGATGGGCAACGACGAGCGGCTCAGCGCAGAAACTGCACTGCGGATCGGATTGGTATCGGAGGTGGTGCCACCCGACCAGCTTTGGCCGCGCGCTCACCAAATCGCGGCAACGATCGCGGCCAAACCACCCTCAGCCACCCAAGGCACCGTGAAAGCGATCTGGGAGTCGCTCGACAAGCCCTACCGGGCCGCGTTGGAGCAAGGCCTCATCTATACCAGGCTGGGCAATCCCATCGGAACTGCCGAACTGGCGGCACGCACCGGCAGCCCCCCAGCACAGCCAAGGATCCGCTGATGACTCACGCGCTCAGCCAGCGCATCTGCGACGTTTTCGGTCTGCAGCCCGACGCGCCGGCTCTGGAGTATGAGGGCCAGTGGCTGTCCTGGGGCCAGCTCGCCGACATCGCCCACCGGGTCGGCACACTCATCTATGAACATGCCGATGGTCCACAACCTCAGATCGGCATCCTGTTGCGCAATCGGCCGACCCAAGTGGCCGCATTCCTGGGGGTGCTGCAGGTCGGAGCAACTGTTGTGGTCATCAACCCCTCCCACGGGGACGAGCGCAATAGAGCCGAACTGAGCACGCTGCGCCTTCCGCTGATCATCGGCGAACCCGGCGACGCGGTGACGCTGGCCACCACGGTCGGTGCCGCGACGGTGGCGTCGATTCCTGATCCGGCTGAACCAGTGCTGACGGCAGTCGGTATGCATCGAAATGATGCCGATGTACGGCCCGGGGTTGCGGTGCGGATGCTGACTAGCGGAACAACCGGACCACCCAAACGAGTAGACCTCACTTATGACATGTTGGCGCACAGCGTAATGGGCACGGAGCCTGACCGGTCACCGGCGCCCACGCAACTACGACGCGGCGTTGCGATTGTCAATTCGCCGCTGGTACACATCGGCGGCGTCTTCCGGGTACTGCAATGTGTCGTCGAGGCACGACCTTTTGTGCTACTTGAGCGATTCCAGCTGGATCGATGGGCCGAGGCGGTGCGCAAGCACCGACCGCGTGCCGTTTCGCTGGTGCCGGCGGCCTTAAGAATGGTGTTGCACTCCGATTTGCGCCGCGAGGATCTCCAGAGCATCCGCGCGGTGACGTCAGGCACCGCGCCGCTATCGGCCGACGACGCCGACGCGTTCACCGCCAAGTTCGGCATTCCGGTGCTGACTTCTTATGCCGCAACCGAATTCGCAGGCGGCGTTGCAGGCTGGACGTTGGCCGATTACCAGAAGTATTGGCAGGTCAAACGCGGCAGTGTGGGGCGTGCCAACGTTGGATCGCAGATGCGGGTGGTCACTGACGACGGCACACCGCTCGGGCCCGACCAGGTCGGGCTGCTGGAGGTCAAGCCGGGACAATTGGGGCCCGCGACCGATTGGCTGCGCACCACCGACGTGGCGCGCATCGACGCCGACGGCTTTCTGTGGATTGTCGGGCGCGCCGATCAGGCGATCGTCCGCGGTGGCTTCAAGGTAATGCCCGACGACGTCCGGATCGCGCTGGAGACGCATCCTGCGGTGGCAGGTGCCGCGGTGGTCGGGCGGCCCGACGCGCGCCTCGGGGAGGTGCCGATCGCCATGGTGGAGCTGCGCACCGCGAGGTCCGCGGATGCCGGCACACTCAGGAACTATCTCGGTAACCGGCTGGCGCGCTATGAGATTCCGGCTGAAATCGCTATTGTCGACGAAATCCCGAGAACACCGTCGGGGAAGGCGGATCTGAGCGCGATCCGGCGCTTCTTCAGCGGGAGTGCTTCCGCTGCGCAGAGCGACCATGTCGGTTAGCTCGCCCACGGTCGGGGAAATTCTGCGACAGCAAGCCGACTGTCGAGCGGATCACCAGTTGCTGGTCTGCGACGCCGAACGCATCACGTACGCAGAGGCCGATCGCCGTTCGGCTCAACTGGCATGCGGGCTGATCGCCGTCGGGGCGGGCAAGGGTACCCACATCGGACTGATCTACCCCAACAGCGTTGCGTTTGTTGTCGGCATGCTGGCGGCGGCACGCATCGGCGCCGTCGTTATCCCATTCTCCACCTTCGCCACCGCACGAGAGATACACGAGCAACTACTCGACAGCGATGTCCAATTTCTCCTTGCCGCCGCGTCTTACCGCTCGCACGACTACGTGCAGCGGCTGGCCGAGGTGTTTCCCGAGTTTGGGGCGGACTCCGATGATCGGCTGTTCGACACCGCTGCACCGCAGCTGCGCCAGGTTGGCATCAGTCACGATGCCGGCAGTGCACAGCGCGTCCATGACATCGATCGGATCTACCGGCTAGCCGAGACTATCGATTCCACGCTTTTGACAGCAATCGAAAACGATGTCGACGGCTCGGATCCCCTGGCGATCATCTACACGTCGGGAACCACGAGCAGCCCCAAAGGAGTGGTACACACCCACGCCGCGCTGCTCCGCCACCAGGAGAACCTCAACGCGATCCGCGGCCTGACCGCCGCCGATCGGCTGTTCTGCAATTCGCCCTTCTTCTGGATCGGCGGATTTGGATTCGCGCTGCTTGCCACGTTGGTCGCCGGATCGACGCTGGTGTGCTCCAACAGCGACGACGCCGCCGAGGTACTCGACCTACTCGAAATCGAAAAGCCCACGGTCACCAATGGTTTCGTCGCCGGAATCGCTCACTTGGCAGGGCACCCGAGTTTCGCCAGCCGTGATCTGTCGTCGATGCGCCGCGGCAACCTGTATCCGATCATGGCGCCCGACGTGCGGCCGGCCGATCCCGAATTGCGGCACAACATGCTTGGCTTAACCGAGGCCGGAAGCGTGGTGCTGATCAGCGCGGACGAGAGTGACCAACCCGAATATCGGCGCGGATCCTTCGGCAAGCCGGCGCCCGGTTTCGAAACCAAAATCGTCGATCCCGAGACCGGTCATTGCGTCGAGACAGGCGAGCTCGGCGAGTTGTGTATCCGCGGGCCCTACTTGATGCAGCGGTATTACAAGCGCAGCAGGGAAGATTGTTTCGACACCGACGGCTGGTTTCACACCGATGACCTGGTTGTCGCCGACCGCGACGGCTTCCTCTATTTCGTCCGCCGCCGCGGCTCGGTGATCAAAACGGCCGGTGCCAACGTCGCGCCCGCCGAGGTGGAGAACGCGATCGCCAAGGTCGCTGGCGGCGCCCCGGCATACGTGCTGGGCATCCCCGATACTGAGCGCGGCGAGGTGGTCGCCGCTGTGGTCGTGGTGGAGAACGGCGGGCATTTTGACGAGACCGCGCTCCGCTGCGACCTCGCGTCCGAACTATCCGCGTACAAGATCCCGAAGCGGTTTGCGGCGGTGTCGGCGACCGAGGTCCCGCTATTGCCCAGCGGCAAAGTCGACCTGCGGCAACTCAAGCAGGTATTCGATGCAGGAGGACGCCGCACTGACTGTCGATAATCTGGTGCGGTGTCGCGCCGCCCAGCACGGCGACAAACCGATGGTGATCGACCCGGTTTGCCGGCTCAGCTACCGCGAACTTGAAGCCAGCACAGAACAATTGGCTGCGACGTTTGTCCACGCCGGGGTCGGTAAGGGTACTCGGGTCGGACTGATCATGCCCAACGGTGTGCGGTGGGTGCAAGTCGCCCTCGCGCTGACGCGTATCGGTGCGGTGCTGGTTCCGTTGAGCACGCTGCTGCAGTCCCGGGAACTGCTGGCCCAGTTACGGGTCGCGTCGGTGCAGTTTCTGGTCAGTGTCGAAGAGTTCCGCGGTCACCGGTATCTGGATGATCTTCGGTCGGCGTTGGGCAAGCCGGAGCTCTGCGACAGCACGCTGGGGCATCCGGAACTCCCTGCGCTGCGGCAGGTTTGGCCGGCTCATCGGTTAGCCGATGTATGCGCGAGCAAGGGGGCCCGCCGGATCGTCGACGCACTCACCGCAACAGTCACCCCGAGCGACCCAATGGCGATTATGTTTACCTCGGGCAGCAGCGGACCGCCCAAGGGCGTCGTGCACTCGCACGGCAATGCTTTGGGCGCGGTGCGATCGGGTCTTGCAAGCCGGTGCATCGATTCCGACACCCGGCTGTATCTGCCGATGCCGTTCTTCTGGGTAGGTGGCTTCGGCGGCGGTGTGCTGTCGGCACTACTGGCCGGTGCGACTCTGGTGACCGAAGAAACTCCCTGGCCGGAAACAACACTGCGGCTCCTGGAGCGGGAGCGGGTGACGTTGTTTCGCGGCTGGCCCGATCAGGCCGAAGCTCTGGCACGACACTCACGCACGGTAGGAGCCGATCTTTCCGCATTGCAGGCGGGCAGTCTGGAAGCACTACTACCGCCCAAACAACGCGCCGAGCCGGGAGCCAGGGCCAAGCTATTTGGCATGACCGAAACTTTCGGACCTTACTGCGGCTACCCTGCCGACACCGATATGCCGAGATCGGCCTGGGGAAGCTGTGGTAAGCCGTTCCCCGGCACCGAGGTCCGCATCGTCGATCCCGACAGCGCACAGCCGCTACCGACGAAATCGATTGGGGCAGTCCAGGTCCGAGGACCACATATCCTGCGCGGGATCTGCCGGCGCACTCAAGAAGAGCTGTTCACGGCCGACGGCTTCTACCCCACCGGCGACCTTGGCCATCTCGACGACGACGGCTTCCTGTTCTATCACGGCAGGTCCGATGACATGTTCAAAGTCAGCGGCGCCACCGTCTACCCCGGCGAAGTCGAAGAGGCGCTGCGGCTCATCGAGGGTGTCGAGAATGCTGTGGTTACGCGGATTCCTGGCCCACAAGACAACCGGGTGGGTGCGGCGGTGCTGTGCAATACCAGCACCATGACCGTCGAGCGGCTGGGCACTTCGGCCCGTTCCCTGCTCAGCTCGTTCAAGATTCCGACGGTCTGGTTGCTGGTGGACTCCGACGACGCCATCCCACGCGGACCCACCGGCAAGATCGACATGCGCCGGCTACGTGAGATATTGGCCGACAGGGAGCCCGAGCCGTCTTAGCGGTGCAGACGTCCGCGCCGACGAGAGTTTGGACGGCTGGCCTCGTCAACCACGCCGCGCTCAATCAGGTGGTCGATCAACGGCGTTGCACCAGCCGCAAGATGCTCCGACATGGCTTTGCGGGCGAGTTGAGCGTCATGTTTCTCCAGCGCGGCCAGCACTCGGCGATGATCCTTGATCGACTGGTCGGGCCAGCCGCTGATGGTGGGAAACACTGAATCCGGTGCGTAGCGGGTGATCTGGGACATCAGTTGAGCGAGCTTGGGCGAATCAGCGGCAACGTTGATGGCGCGGTGGAAATCGTGATTGAGCCGGACCGCTCGCTCGTCATCGTCACCGGCATAGGCATTCTCGAGCTGCGCCTGGATCTCTTTGAGCTCGCGCAGTTGGTCATCGTCGATGTTGATCGCGGCCCGCGCAGCGAGCTCGCCGCCGACATGTGCCTGCACGTTGGCGACGTCGGCGAGATCTCGCCCCGTCACGGGCAACACGACAAAGCCACGGCGCGGCTGCTGCGCAAGTAAGCCCTCGGCGCGAAGCTCGAACAACGCCTCACGCACCGGGGTGACGCTGATGCCTAATTCGGCGGCCAGCTGGTCCAGACGCACATACTTCCCGGCCGCGTAGGTGCCGTCGAAGATCCGCTTGCGGACAAAGCGCACAACGTCCTCAGATAGCTGGGGCCGCGTAACGAATTCCGGAATGCTCACGGTCAGATCCGGTAGTCGGCAAGCAGTCGCCTGCTGATGATCGACTTCTGGATTTCGCTGGTTCCCTCGCCGATGAGCAGGAACGGGGCGTCACGCATCAGCCGCTCGATTTCGTACTCCTTGGAGTAACCGTAGCCGCCGTGGATGCGGAAGCTCTGCTGAGTGACCTCCGAACAGATTTCGCTGGCCAGATACTTGGCCATGCCGGCGGCAACGTCGTTGCGTTCTCCGGAGTCTTTGAGCCGGGCCGCGTTGACCATCATCAAATGCGCGGCCTCGACTTTGGTTGCCATTTCCGCGATCTGAAATGCGATGGCCTGGTGCTCGGCAATCGGCCTGCCGAACGTATGACGTTGCTGGGCGTAGCGCACCGCGAGTTCGAACGCGCGAATGGCCACCCCGCAGGCCCGCGCCGACACATTGACCCGGCCGACTTCGATGCCGTCCATCATCTGGTAGAAGCCCTGCCCAGCGGTACCACCCAGAATGTCGTCGGCGCGTGCCAGGTACCCATCGAAAATGAGCTCCGTGGTGTCAATGCCCTTGTAACCCAACTTGTCGATCTTGCCGGGTATCACCAGACCGGGCGCCACCTCGCCGAAGCCGGTCGGCTTCTCGATGAGGAATGCGGTCAGATTGCGGTGCGGCGTATCCGCTCCCTCGTCCGTCCGAACCAACACCGCCACCAGGTTGGCACTGGCGCCATTGGTCAGCCACATCTTCTGGCCGTTGATCGTGTACGTGCCGTCGGCATTGCGTGCGGCACGGGTACGGATGGCGGCGACATCAGAACCTAACTCCGGTTCGGACATCGAAAACGCGCCGCGGACTTCGCCGGTGGCCATGCGCGGCAGCAGCCGCTGCTTCTGCGCGTTGGTTCCGTGCTGACGCAACATGTAGGCCACGATGAAGTGGGTATTGATCACGCCTGAGATGCTCATCCAGCCGCGAGCCAACTCCTCGACACATAATGCATAGGTCAGCAGCGACTCACCCAGCCCGCCGTATTCTTGCGGGATCATCAGACCGAACAGGCCCATTTCTCTCATCTGGTCGACGATGGCCTGCGGATAGGTGTCGGTACGCTCCAATTCCGGTGCGTTGGGAACGACTTCCTTCTCCACGAAATGGCGTACGGTTGCGATGATCTCGCTCTGGAACTCCGTGAGGCCAAACGTTTGGGCGAGTTTCGTCATACGCCGCCTTTCCCTCTTCCCTACTCGACCGGCGATCGTTTGTGCGCTGGCCAACCGCTCAATGTCGGCCGTACTCAGCCCCAGGCGCCCGGTGAGCACATCCACGGTGTCGCGGCCCAGCACAGGCGCTGGACCGCTTGCCGGATGGTTGCCGTCGAAAGCAGTCGGCATGCCAGGGGCGAGATAGTTTCCGAGACCTTCTTGGTGCAGCGGGGAAAACAGCGGATTCGCGGTCACCCGTTGGTCTTCGGCGGCCTGCGCGAAGGTGCGGTAACGCTCGAACAACACGGTGGTGGCCGACAGCGCAGAGGTGATGTCCTCGGCAGTGCGCTCGGCAAACCAGGTTGCGAATAATCCGCTCAACACATCGCGGTATCGGTAGCGATCACCCTCGGCGGCGAAGTCGGCACCGAGCGACTGGGCGAGCGCCGAGACGGCTGCACCCGTACCGGTTACCTCAACCAGGTCGCGGAAGTGCCGCTTAGTCAGCGTGACAACCATGAACGCAATGCCGTCGCGGCTGGTGAAGTCCTGACCGTACTGGCCATAGATTGCGTTACCCAGCCGCGGGCGTTGGGTGCCGTTGATCTGCGGCTCGGTCAACAGCCCCAGATTGCCGGCGGTGGCCAGTGCGACATCTTCAAGCGCAACGCTGATTTTCGCCCCTGCGCCGGACTGGTCCCGGCGGCGAACGGCAGCGACAACGGCGAGTGCGGCATACAGTCCGCAGCAGACATCCCAAGCGGGCAGCACATGGTTGATCGGAGCGGCGTGGTTGCTCGGGCCGGTCACCAACGGAAATCCCGTTGCGGCGTTCACCGTGTAATCCACTCCGGTGGAACCGTCACCGCGGCCGAGCAACTGGACGTGGATAATGTCGGGGCGCAGGCTGGCCAACTGGTCATAGGACAGCCAGGACAGGGGTGCTGCATTGGTGACCACGATGCCGTCACCTTCGGCGATCAGCCGCTGAACCAGCTCTTGGCCTTCTGGTGAGCGCAAGTCAATGGTGGCCGAACGCTTGCCCCTGTTCAGGCCGGTCCAGTAGATCGACGTGCCACTCGCGGCCAGCGGCCAGCGGTGGACATCGGATGCGCCGCCGATCGGGTCCACCCGGATCACCTGCGCGCCAAGTTGACTCAGCGTCATTCCGCACAGCGGCGCGGCGACGAAGCTGGACACCTCGACGACCGTGACATCGTTCATCGGCATCGTCACTGGAATGCGACCCGTTCGAAAACCGCGGCAAGACCTTGGCCCCCGCCGATGCACATGGTTTCCAGGCCGTAACGGGCGCCCCGCCGATTGAGTTCACGCGCCAGCGTTGCCAGCATCCTGCCGCCGGTCGCGCCGACCGGATGGCCGAGCGAAATCCCCGAACCGTGCACGTTGGTGCGCTCGCGGTCGGTGGCGCTGAATCCCCACTCGCGCATCACCGCAAGCGCCTGCGCGGCGAATGCCTCGTTGAGTTCGATCAGATCGATGTCGGCCAGGCGTAGCCCCGACTTCTGCAGCGCGACCTCGGTTGCCGGCACCGGGCCGATGCCCATGACGTTGGGCGCTACGGCGGCGACTCCCCATGACACCAGCCGCACCAGCGGTGTGAGCCCCAGTTCGTCGGCTTTCGCAGGTGTCGTCACTATGCACATCGACGCTGCGTCATTTTGCCCGCTGGCGTTGCCAGCGGTCACCGTTGCGCCTGGATCATGTTCCAGCAGCACCGGTTTGAGATTGCTTAGCGATTCAATCGACGTGTCGGCGCGGGGATGCTCGTCGGTGTCGATCAGCTCCTCGCCGTGGCGGGTCAGCACGGCAACCGGAATGATTTCCTCTGCCAAAATGCCGTCCTTCTGCGCCGCCACTGCCCGCCGGTGTGAGGTCACCGCGAGTTCGTCTTGCTGTGTCCGAGAGATGTTGTATTGCCGGCGTAGGTTTTCAGCGGTTTCCAACATGCCGCCGGGGACCGGGTAGTGCCGGCCGCCGGCGGTGGTGCGTCCGCGGGCGAGTCCGTCGTGCACCCGCACACCACTGCGGGCACCGCCCCAGCGCATGTCGGTGGAGTAGAAGACAACATTGCTCATGCTCTCCGCGCCACCGGCAATGACGAGATCGTTGTCGCCGCTGGCTACCTGCAGACACCCCTGGATGACCGCTTGCAGACCGGAGCCACACCGGCGGTCGATCTGCATGCCGGGAACGGTCACCGGCAAGCCCACGTCGAGCGCCACAACACGTCCGATCGCCGGTGCCTCGCTGCTGGGATAGCAGTGTCCGAGAATCACATCTTGCACCGATTCGGGCGGGATTCCGGTTCGCTCGAGCAGCCCGTTGAGTGCGGCGACACCGAGGTCGACTGCGGTCTGCGACTTGAATATTCCCCCGTAGCGCCCGATGGGGGTGCGCACGGGTTCACAAACAACGGCTTCGGGCGCGCTCACATGAATCGTCCCCCGGTGACCTCAAGAACCGTCCCAGTCATGTACGAGGACATATCTGAGGCCAAAAACAACGCGACGTTGGCGACCTCGTTGGGTTCCCCGGCCCGGGCCATTGGGACCTCGGCAACTTTCTCGTCCCAAATCCGTTGCGGCATGGCTTCGGTCATCGCTGAGCGGATCAAGCCTGGCGCAATCGCGTTCACCCGCACACCGAGGTGGGCCAGCTCCTTGGCGGCGGCCTTAGTCATGCCCATGATCCCAGCCTTCGCGGCGGAGTAGTTGGTCTGCCCTACCAGACCGACCTTGCCTGAGAGCGACGACATGTTCACAATCGCGCCACGCTGGTTTTCCCGCATGATGGCCGCGGCCTTGCGCGTGCCGTTCCAGGTTCCTTTCAGATGCACCGCGATTACTTGGTCGAACTGCTCCTCGGTCATCTTGCGCATGGTCGCGTCACGGGTGATACCGGCGTTGTTGACCATAATGTCCACGCTGCCGAATCGCTCGACGGCGGTCGTGACCAGCGTGTCAACATCGGCGGCGACCGTGACGTCGCACCGCACGGCCACCGCGACGTCGTCGCCGCCGAGCCGCTTCGCCGCCGCCTCGGTCGCCTCAAAGTTCACGTCGCCAAGGACGACCCGCGCACCCTCGGCAACGAACCGCTCCGCTATGGCGAATCCCAATCCTTGCGCACCGCCTGTGACGACCGCTGTCTGATCGGTCAACAACGACACCTGATCACCGTCCTCGTTAATGTCTTCAACCCGGATAATCACATATCATATTTCATATATGATCGGGTGGAACGCCGGCCTACCGGCAGCAACTCACACTGCTCGGAAGGAGCGTGGCTCCATGCCCACTGCCGTCGTCGACGACGACGATTTTCAGCAGATCCTCGCGCAAACCCGCCAGTTCGTGCGCACCGCCGTCATCCCCCGTGAGCAGGAGATCCTCACCGAGGACCGAGTGCCCGATGATCTTCGGGACCAAGCGAAAAAGATGGGGTTGTTCGGATACGCCATTCCCCAGGAGTGGGGCGGACTCGGCGTCGATCTCGCCCAGGATGTTGAGCTGGCAATGGAATTCGGCTATACCTCGCTGGCGCTGCGCTCGATGTTCGGTACCAACAACGGCATTGCCGGACAGGTCCTGGTCGGGTTCGGCACCGACGAGCAGAAGGCGCTCTGGCTGGAAGCGATGGCCACCGGAGAGGTGGTCGCCTCGTTCGCGCTGACCGAGTCCGGCGCAGGATCGAATCCCGCGGGATTGCGCACAAAGGCCGTTCGCGATGGCGCTGGGGAGAACGGGGCGTGGGTGATTTCTGGTGAGAAGCGCTTCATCACCAACGCACCGGTTGCCGATCTGTTCGTGGTCTTTGCCCGTACCCGTCCACCCGACGACGCGGGCCCCGGCATCGCTGTCTTCCTGGTGCCCGCGGATGCGGCGGGTGTCGAAGTCGGCGCCAAGGACGCGAAGATGGGCCAGGAGGGTGCGTGGACCGCCGATGTCAGCTTCACCGACGTGCGGGTCGACGCCCAAGCCCTGGTCGGTGGTAGCGAGGACATCGGCTATCGTGCGGCGATGACCTCGCTTGCCCGCGGCCGCATCCACATCGCAGCTCTCGCCGTGGGAACCGCTCAGCGGGCACTGGACGAATCGGTCACGTATGCGGCCACCGCTACGCAGGGCGGCACGCCGATCGGCGACTTTCAGCTGGTGCAGGCCATGCTCGCCGACCAGCAGACCGGAGTGATGGCCGGCCGGGCCATGGTTCGTGACGCTGCCCGACTATGGATCACCAAGCAGGACCGCCGGATCGCGCCGTCAGCGGCGAAGCTGTTCTGCACCGAGATGGCCGGCAAAGTCGCTGATTTAGCGGTGCAAATTCATGGCGGCAGCGGCTACATGCGTGATGTTCCGGTGGAACGGATCTATCGCGATGTTCGCCTTCTGCGCCTCTACGAGGGAACCAGTGAGATTCAGCGCCTGATCGTCGGGTCCAATCTCGTTAAGGCGGCACAGCGCAGGCTCTGACGATCGGTCTGCCGCGTCGCATCATTATCGTTGGCGTTACAGTGGCGATTACTATATCGTGGCCGGCAAGAAGATGAAGGCATGAAGCGGACATGAGCGGCCGGCTTGGCGGCGGCAAGGTGGCATTCATCACCGGGTCGATCAGGACTCGAACCCAATATTGACTAGGCTGTCCGATCGCCGGCTGCTGAACTGATCAAGTCAAGGCTGCCTAGCTCTCGGATCGCCTGGCAGCCGCGGCTTAGCATCGTGAGCACCATATCGTCGCCACGGTCGGTGGCCGTGGCGAAGGCGAATCCCAAAGCGGAGATCAGTAACGCCTGTGGCATGCCGAGTCGGTAATCACGCCAGCATGTTTCGCGGTCATAGTCGGTTACGCCGTAGCCGGTGAGGGTGCGGTGGTACTCGGCTACGATGCCTGCTTCAATACCTGCGCGCAGTTCCGGGTTGAGGCTGGTAGCGGTGAAGTAAGCGAGATCTCGTGCCGGCAGGCCCACGCCGAGCGTCTGCCAGTCGACCACCGTGATGCTTTTGGCGGCGCGGTCGAACAGCATGTTGTCGAGGCGATAGTCGCCGTGTAACAAAGCGAACCGGTCGTGCTCAGCGAGCAACCATGGCGTCACCAAACCCATTGCAGCGGTGAAGGTCTCCCGATCCGCCGCGCTCATGCGCTCGCCCAGCTTGTCCAGCGTGATCTCAGCACTCATCAACGCGACGTCACCGAGACCCTTCGCCGACGCGTCATCTGGACGTGCAAACGCGATGCCGGGAAAGTCCAACCAGACGGGATCGCACCAACTCGGTCCATGCAAGCCGGCCAACGCCCTAACAGCGAGCAGCGCCTGGTGCTCACCGCATCCGGCAAGTTGGTCACCTTGCACCGCAGGTGCTTGATCCGCCAGCAGCAGCGCGTAATCCCGCCCATCCGTGCTGATTTCGCAGTAAAAGCATCGTGGTATCGGCACCTGAACACGGTCGGCCACCGTCTCGTAGAACGCGCATTCACTGCGATAGCCGATGGTCACCCGTTCCCGTACGGCGTCGTCCTGTGCCGGCAGCTTGATCACGAAGGTGCTCGGCAGGCCGCGCGGATTGACCGCGTACTTGGCCGACACGCGGTATGTTGCCCCGGTTTGTCCGGTGCCGATGGCCGTGACGTCTAAGTCCGACACCTCGGCCGATGCGCCGTGATCGCTCAGGACGGTCGATAGCCACTCACAGGTAACGTCATGGGGGTAGCGCGGAATCGGGATCGTGCTTCTCGGCCAGTTTTTCCGTTCGAGACCCATCGCCGACAACCTGCCTTCGGGCGCCATCAATACTTGGACCATAGGTCCGACGGACTCGTCAACTGTAAGGCATACGGCATCGGCTGCGGGCAACGTGAATATTTGGTGTTCACCGCATCAGTTCGTAGCCACGGTTGGCGTTCACTCGCACACCTTGACATTTCCCCGCGAAGGTGTCTGCAGGCTGGTAGAAAAAGCGAGACAACGAGAACCCGAACCGGGCAAGCGGTGCCGGAATGGAGGTGGCCGGTGAAAAACCGGTTCATCGCCGCGGCGGTTATTGCTTCGATATTGGCGGCGGGCGCCTCTGGATGCGCTGCAAAACCGGACAAGGTGCCGCAGCCGACCGCCCGCGTCACCATCAACGGCAGAACCCATACCACGCATGCTGTCTCCTGTTCTCAAGTCGAGTGGTTGTTGACGGTCAAAATCAGTGCTGCCCCTGCTCGAGTCCAGGCGGTCCTCAAGCTCGATAGTGGTAAGCCCAAGCCTGAGTCGGTTCATTTCGACAACATCGACGGCTTCAACGGTGTTGCGAATGCCGGTGCGGGCAACGCCGAGGCGGTTTTCAATGGCGGCACCTACACCATCACGGGCACCGCACAAGGGTCGAATCTGGAGGATCCAAGCAAACAGACAACGGCAGATTTCAGGATCTCAGCGAGCTGCTGAACTGGCGCAGCCACTTCTCGAATTGATTCGCGAACACTACACAAGACAATCGCCGCTCCGCTTGGCAATCTCCGTCTGTGCCGTTGTCCGCAACACCATAGTCGCGAACTAGCCGTGCCTCGGCTTGCGTGTAGGCATGCTGAACGCATGGATCAATACCGCCGCGAAAATCTCATCTTCGACGTCATCGACGCGGGACCGGCCGACGGGCCGGTCGTCGTGCTGTTGCATGGTTTCCCGCAGTTCAATACCAGCTGGAGCGAAGTCATCGCTCGGCTGACCGCAGAGGGATACCGTTGCTTGGCGCCGAATCAGCGAGGCTATGCGCGTGGTCCCCGCCCGGCGCGCCGTCGCGACTATCGCATACCCGAGCTCGTCGAGGACGTCCGCGCACTGATCG
>JAFAQO010000025.1 GCA_019246375.1 Mycobacterium sp.
GGGATTGGTCGACCACGAGAAATACGGCGCGGTGCCGTTGACTGAGGCCGGACGCTGGGCAGCGTTGGCGATGGTGCGCCGCCACCGGTTGCTGGAGACCTTTTTGGTCAAGGAACTCGGCTACGGCTGGGACGAGGTGCACGACGAGGCCGAAGTCCTCGAACACGCGGTATCTGACCAGTTGGTCGCCCGTATCGACGCCAAACTGGGATTTCCGCAGCGCGATCCGCACGGTGACCCGATTCCCGCTTCCGACGGCCAGGTGCCCACGCCGCCGGCGCGTCAGCTGTGGGCCTGCCGCGACGGTGACGCCGGGACAGTGGCCCGCATCTCCGACGCCGACCCGGAGATGCTGCGCTACTTCGACAGCATCGGCATCAGCCTGGATTCGCGGCTGCGGGTGCTGACCCGCCGCGAGTTCGCCGGAATGGTCTCGGTGGCGGTCGAATCAGCCGACGGCGGCCCTACCACCGTCGATCTGGGCAGCCCGGCCGCTCGCGCGATCTGGGTGGTGTCCTGAGCGGTTCAGCGCCATGTGGACCGACTCAGCGCTCGGCGCGCTGGTAGGCGGTGACGACGGCGGCTCCCCCGAGCCCGATGTTGTGCTGCAGCGCCGCGGTGACATTGTCGACCTGACGCTTGTCGGCGGTGCCCCGTAGCTGCCAGGTCAGCTCCGCGCACTGCGCCAAACCGGTCGCGCCGAGCGGGTGTCCCTTGGAGATGAGGCCACCCGACGGGTTGACCACCCAGCGTCCGCCGTAGGTGGTGTCGCCGTTGTCGATCAGCTTGGGGGCCTCGCCCTCTCCGCACAGACCCAGCGCTTCATAGAGCAGCAGTTCGTTGGCCGAGAAGCAGTCGTGCAGCTCGATCACCTGAAAGTCCGCCGGGCCAAGGCCACACTGTTGATAAACCCTTTGTGCCGCTTGCACATTCATGTCGTAACCGATGAGCGCCTTAGCCGTGCCGTTGAAGGTCGATGCGAAGTCGGTTGTCATGGCCTGGCCGATGATTTCGACGGCCTGCCCGGCGAGCCCGCGCTTGTCGACGAACTTCTCACTGGCCAGAATCGCGGCACCGGAACCGTCCGACGTCGGCGAACACTGCAGCTTGGTGAGCGGGTCATAGATCATCCGCGACGCCAGGATGTCGTCGAGGCTGTAAGACTCCTGGAACTGCGCGTACGGGTTGTTCACCGAATGCTTATGGTTCTTATAGCCAATCTTTGCGAAATGTTCTGCGGTGGAACCGTATTGCTTCATGTGCTCACGACCGGCCGCCCCGAACATCCAGGGCGCGACCGGAAAGGCCAGCTCAGCGATGCCGACCATCGCTTTGACGTGCCTGTCCATCGGTTGGGTACGGTCGTCGTACGCCGACGAGAGCGATCCGGGTTTCATCTTCTCGAAGCCCAACGCGATCGTGCAGTCAGCCAAGCCGCCCCGGATCGCCTGGGCCGCGAGATAAAGCGCGGTGGAGCCCGTCGAGCAGTTGTTGTTCACGTTGACGATCGGGATACCGGTCATTCCCAGTTCATAGAGGGCGCGCTGTCCGGAAGTCGACTCGCCGGCGACATACCCGACATAGCCCTGCTCGATCTCGCTGTAGTCGATACCGGCGTCCTCGAGCGCCTTGGTGCCCGACTCCCGCGCCATATCGGGATAGTCCCAACCTTCACGACGGCCCGGTTTCTCGAACTTGGTCATGCCGACGCCGACCACGTAGACCTTGTTTGTCATTGCACTAGCGTACGGCGGGCGATGTCGCGCCAATCATGGATGCCGCCGGCCGCTACAGCGTAGCCGAGCTCGCATCGATTGCCCGCCTCGTCCTCATCGCGCTAGGTGCTCTACATCGTCGCCGGGCGGATGACGACGACCGACTTGGTCCGTGGGCCGTCGTCGCGCAGCAGCGCGATCACCCGGCCGTCGGCAGTGCAGGCGGCGTATACCCCGTCGATGCCGGCCGGCGTCAGCGCTCGCCCATGGCCGGCCGCATCCACCTCCTCATCGGTGAGTTCGCGGCGTGGGAACATCAGCAGACAGGCCTCGTCGAGAGTGAGGCTGAGCCGCGGTCGTTCGGCCAGCTCGTCGAGCGACGGCGCCTGGTCGAGCCGGAAGCGGCCGACCCGGGTGCGCCGCAGCGCGGTCAGGTGCCCGCCGACCCCGAGCGCGTCGCCGAGGTCGCGGGCCAGCGCGCGGATGTAGGTTCCCGACGAACAGTCCACCTGCACATCGACGTCGACGAGCCGATCGTAGCGGCGGATGGCCATCGCTTCGAACCGGTCGATGCGTACCGGCCGGGGGGGCAAGTCGACTAAACGACCCTCGCGAACCAACCGGTATGCCCGGCGGCCGCCGACTTTGACCGCGCTGACCGCGGATGGCACCTGGCTGATATCGCCGCGTAGCCTTTCGATGGCCGCGCCGATATCCGCATCGGTCAGGTGCTCAGCCGAAGTATGCTGCAGCACTTCACTTTCGGAGTCCTCGGTGGCGGTGGACTGGCCCAGCCGGATTGTGGCGTCATAGGACTTGGACGCCGCGCTGAGCAGTCCGAGAATCTTGGTGGCCCGGTCCACCCCGATCACCAGAACGCCGGTGGCCATCGGGTCCAGCGTCCCGGCGTGCCCCACTCTGCGCGTCTGGAAAATGCGCCGGCAACGCGCTACCACGTCGTGGCTGGTCATTCCGGCCGGCTTGTCGACGATGACGATGCCCGGACCTGTCGAGGGTTCGCTCACAGCACGATTGC
>JAFAQO010000034.1 GCA_019246375.1 Mycobacterium sp.
CAGCCAGCCCGGCGCTGTCGGGACCACGCGTCCTCGTCCTGCGGCTGGACGCTCATTACGCGTCTTCGATGAACAGCGCCATCGATGCGGTGAACCCGTGCAACGCGTTGCGGCCCGCGATCGGGCCGATCTCCCCGGCGGCGAAGAAACCGGCGAGCGGAATGCCGCCAAGGAGTTCCTCGATCGTCGACGCGTCGTGGTCGGCGACGCCGAACATCCGCCGCCCGCGCCCGTTGCAGGTGAACAACAGCGCGCCAACCGGACGCCCGACTACCTCCGCTCCTGCCCGCTCTACGGTCAGGCGCAGGTCCTTGTCGGCCCCCACCGCGTCACGGACCTGAAACTGCACGGTCGAGCCGATCTCGATAACCTCGCCAATTTCGATCGCCCCGCTCGAGGGGTCAGCGCCGAGCAGCCCGCGGATCAGGAAGTCGCCCTGACCCGGAGCCGCCAGGTGCTCGTCGACGACGATCCCGACTTGCAGGCCGTTGCTGATCAGTTCCTGCTCGTAGCGCGGCAGCCCCTCGACGATCTCACGCAGCCGCTGCAGCGGTGGTCGGCCGCCCAGCTCGGTGATCACGTCGCCTTGCGCACCGGTGACGATGTAGGGCTGACCGATCGGCCGGCAGCCCTGCGACACGACCGGTATCGCATGCATGCCGGGCAGGCGCACGCCGACGAGGCCGGAGGTAACCACCTCATGGTTGCGGAACAGTCGGGTTTCGCCCGATCGCCGCCCACCACTCACAACCCCGCCCAAGACGGTCGTTTCCGGTAGGTCGGTGTTGAGATGCTCGATGAGTAGGTGCGACGGGAACGTATACGGGTCCGGTAGCAGAAGGTGCAGATCGTGCGTGGTCCGATCGAATTGGTAACCGGTGAGCAGGCCACCCGAGCCGGCCCGGACGAAGTCCAGCTGGAACGTCTCGGCGGCCAGGCCGGACGCCAGCCACACCGCCACCGCCGGCTTGTCCTCGATCTCGTGGCGCCCGGCGACGATCGTCTGAGCAACGCAACCGATCAGGTCGGGCGGCTCGAGTGTCTCCTGTACCGCGGTGAGGACCTCTACAGCCTTGTCGGTGTGTGATCGCGATCCGAGTAGCACGGCCAGCGACGGCGCCTCACCCGCGAGCCCGTCGCGCGCCTGCGCTGCAGCTTCCACCGCGGCCTGCCGTGCGTCGGGCGCGGTGGAAACCCCGACTACGATGCGCACCCTTCCATGATGCGCCGCCCAGGGCGCGACGAAACAATCGAGGCCGCGGTTGTTTGCCGAGTCCGCGGCTGACGGCGCCCAGAGCCCCCTCCACCGTCATGAATCGGACAGCCTCGTCAGTGTGTCTATGTGGTAGCGGCTGGCAGTCCAGGGTGGGGAGTCGGGAGTAGGTGTGAGCGTGACCGTTACGAGGGATTTGCCGACGGTGAGAGACTCTGACACGAGGTATGTGTCATCAAGCCAACGGTGCGAGTTGTTGCTGCGCGGCTGTAACCAGTTCCCGGCCGGTATGCCATCAATGGCAACGTCCGCTGATTGGTAACCGGTTGCCTGGTCCGAGGTGCGGCGCACCATGATGCCGCGGTTGGCTGGGTCGATTTGGACGTGGAATGTGATCGCAGTTTGGGTGGTTCTGACTAATCCGATGACGGGGTGGATGTCGTCGGTTCCCTCGTATTGACTGGTCAGCATTTCGTCGGTGGCGGCGTCGTCGGTATAGCCGTGCAGGAGTCGACTCACGGGATCGGCGGGGTTGGCGTCGTCGCTGGGTGTAATGGTGTCGTTCGGTTGTGTGTAGAGGAATGCGGTTGAGCTGTAGTCGGGTTGGACCATGTTGCGTTTGCCGTGTTCAATGCCGAATCGGATGGCAGAGCGGTAGTCGATCGCGTCGGCGAGCGTGAGCCGGTAGGCGGCGACGCAATAGTCTGCGCATCCGCCAGTGGTCGTGCGTTGATCGGGTTGGCCGGTGAGCGGGTCGCTGAATCGGGTGCCGTTTTTGAAGTACCAGCCGCCCTCGTAGAAGTCCTCGGTGCCGGTGCCGTACCACTGGGGCGACGCGGAACCGTCTGTGTACACGCGTTCGGCTCCTTCGAGAAAGTAAGGGGCGTCGTCATTAAACGACGTTTTAATCCGAGAACCGCGAATGGCGTGGCTGACGCCGACGAATTTGCCATGACCATGTTCATCGGCGAACAACCAGTCTTGGCCGAGCATCGTTGGTCCGGCATGCGAGCGTGCGGTGAAGTAGCCAGCGCGGCCGTTAGCTAGTGCGGGTGCCCACTGGGGGTCGGGTGCGGTCACGACATCGCTCTTGATCCCCGCTACGGGATTGCCGGTTGTGTTGACGAGGGTGATGCGGGCTGTGTGGGCGAAAGGCATTGGCCACCACTCCGACAACGCCAACGCACCCCCGGGTTGTGGGATCGTGGCGAACATCAGCGATCGCACGTTGGTAGTGCCCAATCCGGCGCCGAAGAATTCCCCAAGTGGTGAGTCGACCATGGTTTGGCCGTCGAACTCGATCTGGAGCCGCAGCCCGGTCAGCAGTTGATCGGCCGGTTCTGGTAGCCACAGGTACAACGCCGAGATGCTGCCGGGCCCAGTCGATTCCGCGATCGTCGAGCTAGCGTCCGCGGGGAGCTCGACGGCCTGATTGCTATGCGCTGCTGTCGGTGCGGCCGGTTTTGGGTCGACGGTGCCTGCGGCGCGGAGAGTGGCGAGCACATCGAGCGCGGGGTCCGAGGGCGAGAAAGTGGTCACGCCGTGGCCGGTCGAAAACTTGCGATAGTCGACGTGGTAATACTCCAAATGGGATGCGACGCTGATCCGCATCGACCGTCGGTACGGCATCGGTACCTTGATGTAAACGCCCCCCGGCGATTGGCCAGCGTTGGCCACAAGAGGCCACACGAATGGGGCACCCAGCGCGCCATTGACCAACGATTGCAGCGGTGCGTCGATCACCGACTGTCCATCCAGCTCGATGCGGATCGTTCCGATGGCACGCACATTGCCGCCGTCGCGGGTGAACCAGATCGAATCGACCTCTCCGGCACCGCGATCCTCTGCGATGACACAGCCGGCGGCGCCGGACGCCAAACATCCACCGCTGCCATTTCGGTTACCGGTGGAGACGTCGAAATCACCGCCGCTCCGATCGAAGCTCGACACCTGTAAGGTCTGTGTGTCGGCGCTCAGATACGGCAACCGATCCAATCGACGGTAGGTGTTCCAGCCCACCAACATGGCGTCGGGTCCTGCGATAATCGGCTCGGCATGCGCTGTTCCTGCGGCAGCAACACCAGCAATGCCCAGCAGCAGTAATGCGAACATCGCAGACAACGCCCGAACAGCCACCGGCATAGCAAGAAAGGTTACGGTTTCGCGGTATTGCCCTGCGCTCGACTCGCTACGCTCACATAGGTAATCACCGACAACGGCTCTCATTCATCCCTGACGGGTCTACGGGACCCGGCCAGTAAGCCATCTGTGCGCAAGGCCATTGCCGTTGGAACTGTCTTGATTACGTTCGCTGCGGCGTCCATGGCCGGCTGTGCAGCGCATACAGCAGTAAGCAGCAACGCGCAGGCAACGCAGGCACAGAAACCGGCTGCCACACATGGCTTCGCGACAGTCTCCAAGTTGATGAACGATGCGATTGCGGCACACAAGCTGCCAGGTGCTGTGGTCGTGGTCGGGCACGCTGGCAAGATCGTCTTCCACCAGGCTTATGGCTCGCGCAATCTTGCCGGCGAACAGGGGCTAGATGGATCGCCTGCACCTGCCGAGCCGATGACCGAGGACACCATCTTCGACATGGCGTCCTTGACCAAACCCCTCGCCACGGCGACTGCCGTCATGCAGCTGTACGAACAAGGCGAGATTCAGTTCGAGGATCCCGTCCAGAAGTATTTGCCTGACTTCAACACCGCGAACGATCCGAGGCGTGCGAAGGTGACGGTTCGCATGTTGCTTACCAACACCTCAGGCGAAGCGACAGACGTAAGTCTCGACGATCCGTGGGGACTGGACGGAGCCGATAAAACAGAAGGCATTCATCGTGCGCTCAGCACGCCGCTGCAGTCGGGTCCCGGTGAGGTTTTCCGCTACTCCGACATCAACTTCATTCTGCTCGGCGCGCTGCTCGAGAAAGTCACCGGCGAGGCAGAAGACGTTTATGTTCAGCAAAATGTCTTTGCGCCGCTTGGCATGGAAGACACCCGCTATCTTCCCCCAGCCGAAGCATGTGGTCCACACATGCTGCGAGGAGCTGCGATTGCTTGGGCGCCCGCGCCCCAAGAGCCCGTGCAGGTGGCTTGTCCTGCAGGCACATGGAGCGCCAGTCTTTTGTCGCGCATAGCACCAACAGCGCGTGACGAGGAAAGCGGAGCCGATCCGAGCAAGAATCCTGATTACGGTTACCTGCTTCGGGGCACCGTGCATGACCCGACGGCGCGCCGCATGGGGGGAGTGGCCGGGCATGCCGGTGTGTTCTCGACGGCATACGATGTCAGCGTCTATGCGCAGGCCCTGCTTGATCGGCTTGCGGACCGCCCCAGCAGATTTCCGCTGAAGCACGCGACGTGTGAGTTGATGACGACTCCTGAGCAGCCTGGACATACGGCTCAACAACTCGAAGCAGCGAACCGCGCCGCCCGAGAAGCCATCGCAAAGTCACCAAATAGAACAGATCCGCTGCTCGCTCCACACTATCCGGCGATCGAGGGACAAAACCTGTTCGGCTTTGGCTGGGATATCGATACAGCCTTTTCCAAGCCGCGAGGCATGATCTTTCCCATCGGTAGCTTTGGCAACACAGGCTTTACCGGAACTTCGCTTTGGATGGACCCAGGCTCAGGTACCTACGTCATTCTGCTCGCTAACTCAATCCTTGTGCGAGGCAGTCCACCGATCTCGAACCTGCGAGGTGAAGTGGCTACGGCGGCAGCCCGGGCCTTGCATCTTTGAAGCCGCTACGCCTCGGCTTCGCGATCCCATTCCGGAATGCCTTCGTCGGCGCCGCGGCGGGCGTGTCCACGCCACTTTCGGTAGCCACGCCGTGCGGCGAACGCGCCGACGATGGCGGTCACGCACCACACCGCTATCGCCGAGTATGCCAGCGACCGCGACCGATCCGCGATCGAGGCACCCAGCGCGGTGTAGACGAATGCGTGCGGCGCCGAACCGATAAACGCGCCGGCGGCCATCTGCCACAACGGAACTCCGAGCGCCCCGAACGCATAGGAGGCGAGCGCATCGGATATGCCGGGAATGAATCGCTGACCGACGACCGCCCACAGTCCGCCTCGTTCGATCAGCGCATCGATGCGGCCGGCGCGCTTTGTCCCCAGCAGGGCCCGCGCGCTGTCTCGGCCGGCCCGACGCCCGACGAGGCTCGCGACGATCGCGGTGCCCACGGTCGCACCCAGCGTCACGAAAATGCCTAGGATCGGACCGAACAGAAGCCCGCTGCCCGCGGCCAGAATCGGGCCAGGCACGAACACTGCTCCGAGGACGGCCGACACCACGACGTAGGCCAGCGGCGCCGCCGGCCCCGTCGCCGAGACCGTGCGCCGCACCTCCTCGATGTCGATAACTCGTGTGACGGCTACCAGGTAGTACAGCCCGAATACGACGCTGGCGAACACGGCGAGCCGCGCGATGTGGCGTCGTCGGGATGTCGGTGGCGAACCGTCGTTGTCGACCATGCTGACCGCGATTCTTCCGCACCGGCGGTGACTGTCGGTGACCCGAACTGACGGCCGGCCTGGACGCACGGTCCTGGCGGTTGGCGCGGCCCGACGGTACGACGGTCTACGAGCTCAACGAGCCCAGGATGCTTCCGAAGGAGCTCGAGGGACGTAGCGCTATTGAATCTGTTCGTCTCTGCGCAGCGGACCGGGACCTAGCGTAGCCGCACCATCCGCGTCGTCGAACTCTCGTCGAGCTCCACGAGATCAGACCGGGAACGCAGGAAGTCACTGAAAGACTTGAATCCCAAAGACTTCTCGCTGAACGACGGGTCCATTCGCTTCATCTGCGCCTTGACTGCGGAGTTGTGCAGCCAGTCGACGTCGTCCTTCTCAAGGCCGATGCGCAGCGCGCGCGTCAGCAGATCGGTGGCTGCGGCCTGCGGATCGGGCGGTTGCGGCTCTTCGGCGTCGGCGTCCTGGCTGCGTCGGGTGCGTCGTTTCGGTGCGGCGGCGTCGGTGGGCGCTGGTTCGGGCTCTGGCACCGGAACTCCGGGCAGCGCGTCGTAGGTGACGAAGTCGTCGCAGGCGGCCGCCAGCGCCCGGCTCGACGCACCCGCCACGCCGACCCCGACCACGTAGCGACCGAGCCGCTTACAGCGCTGCGCAAGCGGGATGTAGTCGGAGTCGCCGGCCACGATCACTACATGGGTCAGGTCGGGCAGCCGAAACATGTCCTCCACCGCGTCGACCGCCAGTCGGATGTCTGCACCGTTCTTGCCGTAAGCCGCTGCAGGAAACAGCTGCACGAGGTCGACCGCGCGACCTACCAATTGCTCGCGGTAGCCGGTGTTGATGTCGGCCGACCAGTCCGCGTACGCGCGGGTAAGCACCAGTGTCCCGAACGATGACGCGTAGTCGATGATGGCGCCGACGTCGACGGTGGCCTGCGCCAGCCGATCCGGATGCTTGTCCAGCCCCTTGACCTTGTCTCGCTGAAACGAGTTGCGGCCATTCACCTGGTCATACCGGGAGATCACGATGTTGTCGAAGTCGAGGTAGACCGCCACGCGGGTCGCACCGGGTTCCGTCATGAGTCCAGTCTTGTCGATCGGCTGCGCGGTGACCTCGAGACAGGGACTGATCAGGCGCGTTTCTCTTATAACACGAGACATCCGAAGGATCTCGGACTCACACCTATAGTCGGATAGTCGGAAGACGTGATCGAGGTCTTGCCTGCGTGAGGGGACGAGAACTGCGGTGATCAAAGGTCGGACGGATAGCGCCAGGCGCAGTGTGGACGCCCCGCCATCCGCCGTCTACCGGGCCTTGGTCGATCCCAGTGCATTGGTCCAATGGCTACCGCCACAGGGCATGACCGGACAGATTCACGTCTACGAACCGCGTCCCGGAGGGCGGTTCGAGATGACGCTTACGTACGACCAAGCCGATACTGTCGGAAAGACGGCCACGAACCAGGATGTGATTGAAGCCGAGTTCGTCATGCTGTCACCTGACCAAAAGATAGTCCAGCGAGTCGTTTTCAAGTCAGACGATCCGCAGCTTGCCGGCACCATGATCATGTCGTGGTTCCTTCGCGCGGTGGACAGCGGCACCGAGATCAGGGTCGTCTGCGAAAATGTGCCTGCCGGAATCGACAAGCAGGATCACGCCGAGGGCTTGCGGTCATCACTTACGAACCTGGCGAATTTTCTGCAGAACGAACCTCGGGACCGGTCAATCTAGCGGCGGCATCTGCAGGCAGCGCCTCGCCACATGATCGGGCGCGATGAGAACTGACCGGTCGCGGGTGCACG
>JAFAQO010000085.1 GCA_019246375.1 Mycobacterium sp.
CGTACCGGCCATCGGGGCAAGGAATTGGAGTCGTCGACCCGGGCGCATTGGCTGGCCAGCCAGGGCGGAATACGAACACCGGCAGTCGATGCCGCGGCGCAGCCGCTGCCGATCACCGAGCGTGAACGCGAAATTGCGATGCTGGTCGCCAGTGGTTTATCGAATCGTCAGATCGCCGATCGCCTCTCTATTTCGGTGCGAACGGTGGACGGACACCTTTACCGCACTTTCGTCAAGCTCGGCATCGAGCGGCGGGACCAGCTCGTCAACTTACTCAACCAGGCCCGGTCGGCGAATTAAGACGCCCGCATGACGTCGCGGCAGACTCCAGAAATGGAGTAGTTCCTTACTCTAGGTTGAGGTTGTCGTCGTTCTGACCGAAGAGATCACGATGTCGCTGAGCGCTTCGCATAGGGTTTGCGCTTTTCGGTGTCGACGTCCGTAAAGATGCGTCCGGTACCCAATGCCCGCCCGAGTATCTCCGCGAGGCGTTGCGGCATCAGCCGCTGCAAAGACGCTACGGCGCCCATCGAACGCGGGACGACGACGCGCGGTTTCGGTCTGGCGATCAGCCCAACGACTGCTCTGGCGACATCTTCCGGCTCGGCATTTCGCAAGCCCTTCGCGCGTCCCACGCCGGTAATCATCTCGGTGTTGGTCAACGTCGGAAGCACCGCGGAGAAGTGAATGCCGCGACCGCGGTTTTCCAAGCGGACGGTATCGGTGAATCCGAGCACGGCGTGCTTTGTCGCGCAATAGGTCGCGATGCCCGCAGTCGGCGTTACGCCACCCATCGAGGAAATGTTGATCACGTGACCATGGCCACGGGTCAACATTCGTTGTGCGGCCAATTTGGTGCCCAGGATGACGCCGTAGACGTTGACGTCGAGCAACCGCTTGGTGACGGTGTCGGGCTCGTCAAGCGCGCTGCCCACCGAAATGATGCCGGCGTTGTTCACCAATACGTCGATGGGCCCGAGGCGGTCTTCGACAATGTCGAGAAAATCGGTGAAGGATTGGCGGTCGGTCACATCCAGTCTGCGGTGGACCTCTAGACCCAACCGGGTGCCGGCCTCATGGACCGCGGCCTCGTCGACGTCTCCGATCGCGACCTTGGCGCCCAAGCGTTGCACAGCCGTGGCGGTAGCCAAGCCGATTCCGCGAGCCGCACCAGTGACGACAACGACCTTGCCCGCAGCAGCCACAAGTCGCATCATTCCACGCTGACGCGTACTGACGGCCGGCGCCAGCCAGCAAGTCGTGCTGCGGTACGAATGACGAGTGCCCCATCCCACCGTGCTGCTGTTGTCGACGTCTGACTCCGATTTGATCACTGCCCGCGCCAGCGGTGCGAATTACCGGTGGGCCAACCCTGCGCGACTGTTGCCCGGTGATCTGCCGGACCTGCTCGACAGCGCCGAGGTGGTCGTAGTCCGCATCCTTGGCGGCTACCGGGCCTGGCCGGACGGCATCGACACGGTGCTGGCCAGCGGCATCCCGGCCGTCCTGGTCAGCGGCGAGCAGTCCCCGGACGCCGACCTGATCGAGCGGTCGACGGTGCCCGCCGGCATCGCGCTGCAAACCCACATTTACCTGGCCCAGGGCGGGGTGCCCAACCTGCGCCAACTGCACGCCTTCCTGTCCGACACCTTGCTGATGACCGGCCTGGGTTTCGCACCACCGGAGAACACGCCGACCTGGGGCACGCTGCAGTGCAACGCAGTCGACACCACCGGGCCGACGATCGCGGTGCTGTATTACCGCGCCCAGCAGCTGGCCGGCAACACCGGATACGTGGAAGCGCTGTGTGAGGCAATCGAAGCCGCCGGCGGCCGGGCGCTGCCGGTGTACTGTGCGTCGTTGCGGACCGCCGAGCCCGACATGCTCGAAACACTGAGCCAAGCGGACGCAATGGTGGTCACCGTGCTGGCCGCCGGGGGCGTCAAGCCCGCGACCGTGTCGGCCGGCGGCGACGATGAGGCCTGGAACGTCGAACACCTCGCAGCCCTCGACATCCCGATCCTGCAGGGCCTGTGCCTGACCAGCTCCCGGCAACAATGGCGCGACAACGACGACGGGCTCAGCCCGCTCGACGTGGCCAGCCAGGTGGCCGTGCCCGAATTCGACGGCCGCATCATCACAGTCCCGTTCTCTTTCAAAGAGGTTGACGACGAGGGTCTGATTTCCTATATCGCCGACCCGGAGCGCTGCGCCCGAGTCGCCGGGCTGGCGGTGCGCCACGCGCAACTGCGCCGGGTAGCCACCGCCGACAAGCGGGTGGCCGTCGTGTTCTCCGCCTATCCGACCAAGCACGCCCGCATCGGCAACGCGGTCGGCCTGGACACCCCGGCCAGCGCCGTCGCACTGTTGCGGGCGATGCGCGAGCACGGATACCAGCTGGGGGAATTGCCCGGTGTCCCAGATATAGGGGCCGCTGACCGCTCGAATGATGGCACCGCACTGGTGCATGCGTTGATCGAACGCGGCGGCCAAGATCCCGATTGGCTCACCGACGGGCAGCTGGCCGGCAACCCGATCCGGGTAGCGGCTAACGACTATCGCGACTGGTTCGCCAGTCTGCCGGCCGACTTCACGGCTGCTGTGCAGAAGCATTGGGGACCGGCGCCGGGCGACCTGTTCGTCGACCGGACCAACGACCCGGACGGTGAAATCGTCATC
>JAFAQO010000095.1 GCA_019246375.1 Mycobacterium sp.
GGTCGGCGATCAGCCGCGCCAGCCGGGGATGCGTGCCCAGCGGATCACTCACCGTGTCGGCACCGGAGTTGCGCAGCCGCTCCTGAAACAAGCCGTCAGCCAATAAGTACGACGCTACCGCGATCGGGCGCGCGGACCGGCTGCGGACGTGCGCGACAGCCTCTTGCACGCTGGGCTGACCAGTGGCCGCGAATGCCAGTGCTACCCGCGAGCCGGTCAGCGCGGAGAGCATCGTCGCCGTGGTGTGCAGGTCGGTGCGCGCCGCTTCATCCGACGTGCCCGCCGCGGCCAGGATCACCGAATGACCCGGACGCCAGCCGGATTTCACCAGGTGTTCGGCGACAATGCGCACAGCCTGCGGACTTGGACCCAGCGCCGCAGTGACGGTGACGTCCGGATGCCCGCTCATCGCAATATGGTGGGGCAGATCGGTGCGCACGTGGTATCCGCGGGACAGGAACGCAGGCACCACGATCGCCGGCCGCCCGGTCGTCGCCGGAGCGCAGAGTACTTCACTTGGGGTTGGGCCCAGCACGTCGACGAACGCCACGCGCACGCGGCGATGCAGCAGGGCGCCGACCCTCTCGGAGAGGTCACCGATCATCGCCACGCCGGCCGGCCTGCGAGTTCCGTGCGCGACCAGGATCAGATCCATGCCGCGCCGGGCTGCTCGTCGATCGACAACCGATAACCCCGTTTGACTACCGTCGCGACAATGTTTCTGTCTCCCAGAGCGCTTCGCAGGCGGAGCACTGCCGTGTCCACGGCATGGGTGTCGGTGCCGTTGCCGGGCAGCACGCGCAACAGCTCAGCGCGGGAGACGACGGTGCCCGGACGTTCGGCCAGCGCGCGCAGCGTCGCCATCGCGGATCGCGACAGCGACTTGACCACCCCGTCAACCAGCACGCAGGAGCCGCGGATTTCGATCACATGGCCGGCGGCGTTGATAGTGCGTGACCGCATCACCGGAAGCTCTTGGGCGATGTGCCGGACCAACGCTCCCAACCGCATTCGTTCCGGTGTCGATGTCGGAATGCCCAGTCGTGCCAACGGCTGGGCGGTGACCGGTCCGACGCACATGGCCCGCACGTCCGAGCGCAGCGCGCCGAGTAGTCGGTCGGAGATACCGAGCTCACCGGAGCGCATCAACGTCGCCGCCACGGCGGGCGCCGAGGTGAAGCTGACGGCGTCGACCTGCCGTTGGGCGATCTGGGTGACCAGCTGGTCGAACTCGCCGCCCGAGGGCGCCGGGCGCCACCGGTAGACCCGAATCGGCACGACATCGGCTCCGGCAGCGCGGAGTTCGCTGATGAACTCCGGGAAGGGATCCCACTCGTCAGTAGCACCGTGCAGCTGAACGGCGATACAGCGACCGGCGACTCCGCATTCGAGCAGGTAGGCCAGCACCTCACGGGACGATTCGGATTTCGGGGACCACTCCTCGTGCAAACCGGCTGCGCGCAATGCACCGGTGACTTTTGGCCCGCGTGACAGGATCTGGGAATTTGACATCGCCGCAATCAGCTCGCCACCCAACCCCCACCCGTCGGCCGCGGAGACCCAGCCGCGGAATCCGATGCCCGTCGTCGCGACCAGGAAATCTGGCGGTTGTGCGATCAATGCCCTTGTACGCCGGTGTAATTCGTCGTCGTCAGGCAGAGCGACCATGTTGATTGCCGGTGCGCTGCAGACTGTGGCACCCTGGCGCCGCAGCAACGCGCACAGTTCATCGGCACGGCGCGCTGATGTCACCGCTATCCGGTAGCCGGTGAGAGGCCCCGAATCTGACTGACCCATACAGATCTGTGTATGCCGGACAGATTTCCGCCGCGTTACCGCACAATTGCCGAACCGTTGCCCGCATAGCTCACACTCAAGCCAGCGCCGACTCCGGTTCAGATTTGGACACGACGCGTGCCGACACCGGTCGGCGCACGTATATCGTCCATGTCAGCACCAACGCTGCGACGTAGTAGACGGTGAAGACCCGGAACGCCGCCGTCGCCGAGCCGCTGGACAGGTAGGACTGTCGCAATATCAGGTTGATCCCGACGCCGCCGAGGGCACCGATCGCGCCGGCGAACCCGATTAATGCCCCAGACATGGCCTGCGACCAGCGCTGCCGTTCTGGTTCGCTGACGCCCAGCGAGCGGCTACGCGCTTCGAAGATTGACGGGATCATTTTGTACACCGAGCCATTGCCGATCCCGGACAGCATGAACAACGCGGCGAAGCCGATGACATAACCGGCCATCGTGACACTCTCGACATTGTCGGGAGCATCGTCGTAGGACCCGGCGGCAGCCAGCAGTACGGTGGGCGGGACCATCATGGCGAAGATTGCCAGCGTGACGCGGCCGCCGCCGATGCGGTCCGCCAGCCTCCCGCCGAACACGCGGCTCACCGACCCGAGCAGCGGGCCGATGAAGGCGAGTTGCGCGGCGTGCAGCGACGCCTGAGCGGCGCTTTGTCCGGCCTCGACGAAATTGATCTGCAGTACCTGGCCGAATGCGAACGAGAACCCGATGAACGAGCCGAAGGTGCCGATGTACAGCAGCGAAATCGCCCAGGTATCACGTACCGACAAGATAGAGCGCATGGCGGTGACGTCGATTCTGTGTTGGTCGAGGTTGTCCATGAATAGTGCTGCGCCGATGCCGGCGATGGCCAGCAACACCAGATAAATGGCGCACACCCAATATGGGGCGCTGTTCCCGGCGACGGCGATGGCGAGCAGGCCAACAAGTTGGATGACTGCCACCCCGATGTTGCCGCCGCCGGCGTTGATACCGAGCGCCCAGCCCTTGAGCCGGTGCGGGTAGAAGGCGTTGATATTCGTCATGGACGACGCGAAATTGCCGCCACCGAGCCCAACCAGCGCCGCACACACCAGATACGGCCACAGCGGCATACCGGGATGAGCCAGCAGCCAGACCGTTCCGACCGTGGGAACCATCAACACGAACGCCGAGAACGTCGTCCAGTTACGGCCGCCGAACGTCGCAGTGGCCAGCGTGTACGGAATTCGCAGGCACCCGCCGACCAGCGCAGCGGTCGCGCCCAGCAGGAACTTGTCGGCGGTGGAAAAACCATAGATGGCCTGCGGCATGAACAGTGCCATCACCGACCAGATCGACCAAATAGAGAAGCCGAGGTGCTCAGCGACTACCGAGCAGATGAGATTTCGGCGGGCGATGTCCTTATTACCGGCCTCCCAAGCGGCCCTGTCCTCAGGATCCCAGCCCGAGATGCGATGTGAACGAAGCATGCGGCGACGCTAGGCCCATTTTGTTG
>JAFAQO010000099.1 GCA_019246375.1 Mycobacterium sp.
TCATGAGTTTCCTTTTCAATGTGGTGGCTTGTTTAGTTGTGGTTCTTCGATGCCGCGGTTCTGTAATTCGTTGGCAGGAAGCGTGTTTTCAGGTGGGTGCAACGGGGGCGTATCCGCGTTGTTGGGCGACGTCAGTCAGGAGGCGCCGCAGGAGCCGCCGCCCGCGGTGCACCCGTGACGTGACGGTGCCAATTGGCGTCTGCATGAGGTCGGCTATCTCCCGGTAACCGAAGCCTTCCACGTCAGCGTAATAGACCGCGAGCCGGAATTGTTCGGGCAGTGCGCGCATCGCTTCTCGAATCCCGTTGTGGTCCAGCATGTTCAATGCCTGGTCTTCGGCGGAATGGTGGGTGCCGGCGGCCTCGGCGGTGAAACTGGATGTGTAATGCACGGGTCGACGCTGTTGCTTGCGGTAGATGTCGGTGTGTGTGTTTGTCATGATGCGGAACAGCCAGCCGTGAAGGTTGGTGTTCTCCTTGCGCGACCGCAAGTTCGCGCAAGCCTTAACCATGGTGTCCTGCAGAAGGTCCTCAGCATCTGCGTGATTGCGTGTAAGACGGATTGCATGCCCGTAGAGCGGTTCCAGCAGCGGGACCAGGTCAGCGTGAAACGCGCCGTAATCAATTGTGCTGCATGTTGATTCGCAGGTGGTCATCGTGACACCAACGCGTACCCGGCGAGACCGAAGACCACCGGCACCATCGCCAGCATTCCAAGCGTCGCATTCAACATTGTTCGCTCTTTCCTTGTGTGCTCAGGAGTTGATGACGACAACGCTCGCACCGCGGGCAGCGCGCAACCATCGCCCGGAGGGCTGATGTTTAGGGGCGGGTGGGGGCAGAGCTAAGCGGGCCCGGTAGTGAGGGGCTGGTCGATCACATCGGGCGCACGAACCGAGTCAATTCGGCGCGGGAGTTGATGCCCAGCTTTGCAAACGCATTGCGGATGTGGGTTTTCACCGTATGGGGGGAAAGATGCAGCTGCGCGGCGACGGCGCGGTTGGTCACGCCCTCAGCGATGAGGCTGACGACTTTGAGTTCGGAGTCAGTGAGGCTGTCCCAGCCCGTTTTCGCCCGCGGCTGGCTGACGATCCGACGTTCCACGCCTAACCGGCGCAACTTGCGGCCCACGCGGCGCGCGGCGCCGACCGCTTCATGCTGCATGTACGTGTCAAAAGCAGCGTTGAGCTGATCAACCGCCTCGTCACTACGACCATTGCGTGCAAGTTCACTGCCCGCATCCTCGGCGGCTATGGCGTAAAGAATCGGCCGCGACAACGAGCGAAGCAAGTCCGCGGCCGCTACCAGCGCCTGGGCGTCACGCTCGAGTATTCCGCGGGCATAGCCGGCGACCCCGGTGAACACTGGGATCGCCGGCCGCTCACGCTCGAGCAGGTCAATCGCCTGCAGGACGCGCGCGCGCAAGCCGGCATCGGCGGCGGCCGACGCCACCCGCGCACCCAACATCACCCGCTTCAAGACGTGGGGCCCGAGTGGTGACCCAAGTAGCGCGACGCCGGCGAGCCAGCGCATCGCGTCATGGATGTCGCCGCGCTCCCAGGCCGCCAGCGCCAGCACATGCGCCATTCCCCGACCTACGAGAGATGAGCCAGTGCAGTAGGCGTTACGCACATCATTAACCGTCTGCTGCAATAGGTTGCGATCGTCGGTGCTCGCCGCCACCTCAGCCAGAATCACCGAGCGGATCATGCCCGGCTCGGCCACACCGGTCCCCTGTGGGGGCGGCAGGGATTCAGCCGCGGCGCGCGCGGCAGACAGCCGACCGGCTGCCATATTGACCAGCCCGTCGATCATGGTCCAAAGGTCAAGGGCCATCGCGTCGCGTTCCCGGCGGACTTGCTCCATCCCGTCGGCGACCTGAGCCGCAGCATCAGCCAACCGGCCGACCACCGCCAGCATCATTGCGTAGTGCACGGCGGCCACGTCGCGAGCTGCGGTCACCCCGCTTGCGCGGGCAAATGGGCGAATGTCCTCGAGGCGGCGTAGGGCGCGGCCCGCGTACCCCTCGCCACCGTCGAGTAAGGCGAGGGTGACCTCGACCAGGATCGTGGCCTCGGGATCACCGGTCGCTTCTGCGGCCGTGGCAGCTTCGTCGGCGGTCGCGCGCTGCTGTTCACACTGCTCTTGCAGCGCAAGGTTGTAGGCCAGCCACGCCAGATGGCGTGCCCGGGTGACCTCGTTCACCTTGACCAACTGCAACGCCCGGCGATTCTCCTCGACGCGCCGTTGCGTGCTGTGCTTATTGAGCGTTGCCAGGCGCAGGCGGATTTCGGCTTCCTCTTCGGGTGACACCGCCTCCGATAGCGCCGCAACGGCCAAGTCTTCGGCCTCGTCGTAGCGGCTGGCCCGGTTGAGTAGCTCCACCGTTTCGGCGACCAGTGGTCCATGTTCCTGGTCTTGGGCGGGCAACAGCTCCAATGCGCGCTTACTCAAATCGGCGGCCGCACTGGCATCGCTGTGGCCAATTGATTGCGCGGCCTGCCGCAGTGCATTGATCGCCTCTCGGTCGCCCGGCTCAGCGCTCCGCACCAGTTGCGTGGCCACCTCGGCCGGGGTGGCGCCCAAACCCAGCATGATCGACGCCGATTGGCGCTCCATGGCCCGCCGCAGTGACTGCGGCAACGACTGCCGGGTGCACTCGCGCAGCAAGTCGTGCCGGAACCTCAGCTGCTCATCGTCTTCGGCGAGAAGATCCGCACGAAGCGCCTCGTCGACGGCCGACAGCAACGAGGCCGGCTGGCGTTCCAACATCGCGGCCAGCAGGCCAGCCGAGAACCGGTCGGGCAGCACCGCGGCCACCCGCACCACCTCGCTTGCACCGGGCGAAAGCATGTCTAGGCGCTGCTGGAAAGTGGCGCCCAGACGCCGCGGCAGCGCCTGTCCGGTGGCCACCGCACGCCCGCCGCTGACGTTGAGCCGACCCTCCTCGCCGAGACCCCCAACCAGCTCCGTGACCAGAAAGGGGTTTCCGTGCGCCTTGGCGGCCAGGTTCAGCAGCGACTCGTCCGCGCTCGCCCGCACGGCGTCCTGGACCATGTCGGCGACCGCGCTCGGCGACAAAGCGGGCACCCGCAGAAATGCGGCATCCGCGCGTTGCAGCACCGACAAGGTCTCCTGAACGTCCGGCCCGCCAGCGCCGGTGCGAACGGTCAGGATCCAGAGCACTGGCGCATTCAGGCTGGTGGCGGCCACGCACCGCAGCGCCGACAGGGTGCCGTTATCGGCCCAGTGGACGTTTTCCAGGATGATCGCCAGTGGAGTTTCGGCAGCCGTCGCATCAATCGCTTCCCGCAGATCGTGCACCACCCAGTAATGCAGATCGGACGACTCACCTACCCGGCGGGCCGCTTCGAGGTCTCCGACCGGGGGATCGGCGCGCAGCGTCGCCATGAACAGCGAGAAAAACGGCACCGTCTGCTGGTACTCGAACGCCTCGCCGAACAAGGTGCGCACCCCGCACTTGTCGGCCAGCGCCATCACCTCAGTGAGCAGCCGACTCTTACCGATGCCTGGCGGCCCCTCGATGACGAGGAAGCCTCCGCGCCCCTTTGTTACGGCCGTCAGCAGCGCGCCGATCACCTTCAGCTCGTCCACCCGCCCCCGAATCGGCGCAGTGACGAGCCGCTGGCCGCCGACATCAAATCGGCCGGTTGAAAGCGGCACCGGGCGTCGTGTCTCTCGTCTGCTGGACTGGCAGTCCAGTGCATGTCATTCTAAGCGTCGGCTTAACTCATGCGGCCTCAACGTCGGTGATCGCCGAAGGCGCTGGCTGGTTCTTCCGCAGAACCGGCGACATCACGCGGCCCTAGATGCCGGATTCATTGCCAGCGATTCTGAGGCTGTGGCGTTGGCGCGTAGGCGCTGTTTACGCGGCCTGGGAGACCGTCTCGGTCGGGCGTGGCATAGCCGACAAGCTTTACCAAAGTGGTTCCGCTGTTATCTCTAGCCATGCTTTGAATTCCCTTTGCTCACGACGTCTTTGCGCCCGTTTGGCACGTAATCGGTTGATTACAGTTGCAAGTTTGCCATCGGCCGCGTGTCGTACCTGCGAGTCGGGATCGATAGTGTTGCTTGCCGATTCGGCGATTGGGTTGGGCGCGCTCGCGGT
>JAFAQO010000203.1 GCA_019246375.1 Mycobacterium sp.
CCGAGGCTCTCTAGCAAACCTGGCGTGTGCGCACCGCGGCCCATCGCGTCCATGACGACATCGGCCGTCAACTCTCGTTCGGCACCGCCGTCGCGGTTGACCACCCGCACTCCGGTGACGCGACCGCGATCCGGTGTCGACGTCAACTCGGTCACATCATGGTCAGTGAGAATCGTCACGTTGCTCATCGCCTGTAGGCGCCGCCGGACATGGCACTCCAAAAACGGCCTGCTCGGCATGTACACCGCCAGTGCCTCGGGCTTTCTCGCTATCTTGCCCGACCGGAGTATCTCGTGGCCGCCGAAAGACAAGCGCAGCTCGGACAGCTCTCCGTCGTCCCAAACGGGAGCACCGTCGGCTACCAGTTCTTTGAGAAACCCCGGGAAAAGCTCGTCCAAGATCTGCGCTCCGCGGGCCAGCAGAACATGAACATGCCGGCCCTGTGGTACCCCTCGTCGGACAGCGGAGTCGTCCGGCAACGCATCCCGCTCGACAACAGTGACGGTTTCAAAGAATTCAGCCAGGACCCTCGCGGCAAGCAGTCCACCCATGCTCGCCCCGAGAACGACGGCGCGCTCGCCCAGTCCTGCCATGGCGGAACTCCTGCGTGAAAGTCGAACGTTCGTCATCGTTGGCCGAACTATTCCCCAGAAGGTACCAACCCACCTACAGCGATTTTGCAGAATCGGCCGACCGACGCTCTTTTCGCCTGCCGCCGTGTTCCCAGAACTTACTGGGCCGCCGAGTCATGTTGGCGCGCAATCACAGTCGCGTCTGCAGTGGCCATGAGAGCGTCGAAGCCGGCTGCTGCTGCCTTGGCGCGGTGGCGTTCCATGAAGTTCCGATACTTGTTTTCGTCGCCGTCCGCCAGCGCGAGCAGCGCCCGCGTACGCAGCAGGGGGAGTTCGTGGAGCACGAAGCCGGGATCGGTGGGTACCGCGGCCAGTCGGTCGATCGCTGCCTGCGCTTCATGTTGGTCGCCAACGGACCCGCGTCGGATTAGCAGGTCCACCAGAACTTCGGTGGCCCTTCCGCGCCAGATCATGTCACCGCTTTCGTATGCGCCGTCCACGACCGCGCGCACCATTTCGATGGCACCATCGAGATCCCCCGTGCGGGCCTTCTCCATCGCAAACTCGGGGTCGACGATCGTCAACGCGCTCAGCGAAAAATGTGCCGTCACTGCGGCATCGCGGGCTTGGGTGAACAGGTCGAGGCCCGCCTCGCGTTCCGGGCCGTCGCGAGTGACCAGAACAAGGCCTCGGCTGAGTCGGCCCATGTAAAGAACGAAGTCGTCGCTGGAACGTTCGGCGATGCGCAGCGCCTCGGCGGTCTCGCGCATGGCGGTCGCATCGGGCGGCAGCGCCCCGAGCGGAATGGAGGCAACGTATTTCCAGAGGAGGGCGAAAACGTAACTCGTCGGGTCGAGAGGAGCGGCCATCGCGATTGAAGTGGCGGCGTCGTCTAGCCATCCTCGGATTCCCAGGCACATCTTCACATGGCCCCGCATCGCGATCGCGGTGCTCAGCGGTGAACCGAAGATCAAATTGCCCTTGGTGGGGTCGCCGTCGGCCAAGTCGATGAGTCGATCGGACAATCGCAGCGCCTCGATCATTTCACCGGCCTCGCACTTGGCGTAGATCGCCGCGAACAGCAGCGCCACGGTCAACGTCGGATCTCCGATCGATTCGAGCAGTTCGCCCTGCTCCGAAGCCACTCGGGCCGCCTCGCGGAAGCGGCTATGGAAGGTCAACGCCATGATGAACCCGGTCATGCCGATTGCCAGCGACACTTTGTCGTCAGCCGCTGTGCACAGATCTCGCAGTTCGTCGAAGCCGGTGTCGGCGATGCTGCCACCGGCCCGCCAAAGGGTGCCGCATAGCAGGTTGCGGGGCGCGATCCGCATCGACGTCCGATCTGGCGCGTCGGCCGGCAGCCGGTCGGCGACCTGGCGGGCCCGCTGCCAGCTCGTGCGGGCCGCGCGAATGTCGCGCATTGCCGACCAGGCGCCGGCGCGCATATGCCAGTCAAACGCCGCGCGCAAATCGCCGGCAGCCTCCAGGTTTTCGGCGATCAGGGCGGCGTTCTCGTCAGCCGCCCCAGGGTCCTGCTGTTCGATCGCGACGGCCAAGCGCCGGTGCAGCTCGGTGCGCCCAGATTTCAACTGTGACTCGTAGGCCACCGCCCGGATCAATGGGTGCCGAAACGCATACTCTGCGCGCGGGGTGAACATCACCTGATCGATCAACTCCACCTGAAGCAACTCGGCGATAGCCTCGGTTCCCTCGATGTCATCCAGTAAGGCGGCCAGCAGCTCCTGACTGAACCGCTCACCAATGACCGCGGCGGCATATAGATGCTGTTTGGCCTGCCTACCGAGGCGGTCGACGCGGGCGGCGATGGTGGCCTGCAGGGTACCCGGCACACTGATGTCGGCGGCATCGTCCCGGCAGACGTAGGCGCCGGGGTTGCCGTCGAGAACACCGCGCTCAGCCAGATCACGCACCATCTCCTCAGCGAAGAACGGGTTTCCGGCGGCCCGTTCGGCGATCTGGGCCGCCAAGCCGGTCACTGACAGGTCAGGACCGAGCAGTTCAGTTATCAACGCCGCGGTCTGCGCCGAGGTCAGCGGCGCCAGGGAGATCGTCTGAGCGCCCGGTGTCCGCGACAGCGCGCCCCGGTATTCGGGGCGGTAGGTGATCAGCACCAGTGAGTGGCTCTGCGGCACAACCGTGACGAACTCAGCGAGCATGGCTTCGCTGACCTCGTCGATCCAGTGCACGTCCTCGATCACATATAACGCCGGTGTCGTCCGGGCCAGGGCGGCGGCGCTCAACAAGGCCGCCAACCGGCGCCGGCGGGCATCGGCGGTGATGTCGGACAACGCGACGTCGGGATCGCCGATTCCCAGCAGGTCGTCCAGCAGCAGCAGGTCCTCGGGGTTGGCGTCGGGTATGCGGGCCCGCACCTGCGCCCGGCCCGCGCCCTCGTCGAGCTCGCTGATCCCGAACACCGTGCGCAGCAGGCGTGCCACCACATGGAATGGGACCTCGCGGGTGTGGGATTCACAGGAGACGGTGAACACCTCGACCCTGCGGCCGGTAGCCAGCGTCACAGCCTCGCGCATGATGCGGCTCTTGCCGATACCGGGTGGCCCGACCACCCCGGCTACACACCCGGCACCGCTGATCGCCCGATCGAGGATGCCGGCGACGGTGTTCATCTCCCAGGTGCGCCCGACCAGGGTCGGCTCGCGCCGGGCGATCCGCCCCCGCTCAGGCGTGACCCCCAACAGCCGACGCGCGGGCAACGGCTCTTCGCCGCCCTTAACGTGCACCCACTCGGGCGCCCCCAGCACGGTGGCGTGTTCGACCAGCCGCGCGGTGGACTCACTGAGCATCACTCCGCCGGGCGGGGCGACCGATTCCATCCGTTGTGCCAACACGACCGGCTCGCCGACCGCGGTGTACCCCTTTGGGCCGGAGCCGATTTCCCCGGCAATCACCCGGCCCGAGTTCAGCCCGACCCGCAGCCGCAGCACGACGCCATCGCGGCGCTGCACTTCGTCGGCCAGCTGGGCGATCTGCTCTTGGATGTCTAAGGCCGCCAGACTGGCCCGAAAAGCGTGATCTTCCAACGTGATTGGTGCTCCAAACACCGCCATGATGCCATCGCCGGTGAATTTATCGACCGTGCCGCCATAGCGTCGAGTAATCGTTCCCGCGCGGCTGAAGACGTCGGCCATCATCTCGCGCAACCGTTCCGCCCCTACCGCCGAGGCGATGCCCAGGGAACCCACCACGTCGGCGAACAACACAGTCACCTGCTTGAACTCCGGCTGCTCTCCCGGTTCTTGGGCAGGGGCCCCGCATGCGTCGCAGAACCGGGCACCGTGGCGCAGCTCGGTGCCGCATGCTCGGCACACCGCGCCTGCTGCCTCCATCCGCCTCTCCCGCCGCTGATCAGTGGTGCGGACCACCCGATGCACCAACCCTAAAACTGCCCAGCCGCACAGGAGCGATTATCGACCGCTCGGCCCGCCGAGGAAGCCATCTGACAGCACGGTCATTAAGGCTTGAATTGCGAGATTCACGCCCTCTTTTCCACGCACGCGAGTAGTTTTCAGGGTCGAGTTTCTGGCATGCAAGGAGTTCGGTATGTCTTACGACGAGGCGTTGGAAGCCCTGAAACGGGGTGAGTACGAACGCGCCCTAGCTTTGCTGGAAGCGGAACTCGCAGTGAATCCCAGCGGTGAACTGCACGCGCTCGCGGGCTTGGCTTGCTTCAAGCTCGAGCGTTACGCCGAGGCCGTGCAGCACTACAAAGCGGCGATCCAAGCTGACAGCACGCGCACGGACTGGCACCAAATGCACGACCTGGCGCACGCCAACGCCACCGCCGAGGTCGACGTCCCCGTGCCCGAACCGAAGTACTTCGACCCCAAGGAGCTGCTGAAATCTCCTTTGGTGCGCGACGGCGACCTGCCCCGGCCGCCGCGGCACCGGCTGGGGCACGGCTGCTTCAAGCGACTGCGCCTGTTCCTGGGCGAGGTGCTCGGCGCAGTATTTACGGTGTTGATGAATTGGCTCATTAACCTGGTGGGCCGGCGCTTCGGCTATCGTGCCAAGGTCTGGACCAACTGGTACTGCCGCCCGCTGGTGCTGGAAGTCCTGACGCTGGCATACATGCGCGAGCAGCTGAACGCGAACAACTTGGTAAGCACCTACCCGGCCAAGTCGCTGGTCGGCTTCCAGCCCTCGGGGCAGAGACCGCCCCTGGGCGTCAGCCATTTCCGCACCGCGGACGGAAGCTGGAACAATTTCGCCGATCCCAAGGAAGGCGCCGCCGGCACGCGCTTCATGCGCAACGTCAAGCCTTCAGCCGTTCATCCCGAGACGACGACATTGCTCGAGCCGAACCCGCGCGAGATCAGCCTCGAGCTGCTCACGCGGCCGGACGATGACGATGGCCAACCAGAAATGACGACAGTTCCATTCCTCAATCTGCTGGCCGCATCGTGGATCCAGTTCATGATCCATGACTGGGTCAACCACGGCGAGGTCCAGGATAAAGGCTTTATCACGGTGCCGCTGCTCAAAGGCGACCCCGCACGCGATCGCTACCTCCAGACCGAATTGAAGATCGGCAAGACCCAGATTGATCCGACGCACAATGGTCAACAGGAGCCGGTCTGCACGAGTTTTATCAACGAGGTCACCCACTGGTGGGACGGTTCGCAGATCTACGGCAGCGACCAGATCACGCAGGACCGCCTGCGCAGCAACCGATTCGGGAAGATGAACCTAGGCAACGACGGCCTGCTACCGGTTGACAGCAGCACGGGCGTGGAGGACGCCGGCTTCATGCGCAGCTGGTGGGTTGGCCTTTCGATGCTGCACACCCTTTTCGTGCGCGAACACAACGCAATCTGCGACATGCTGTACGAGGCCTACCCCGAGTGGGACGACAACCGCCTCTTCAATGTCGCGCGTCTGATCAACGCCGCGGTGATGGCCAAGATCCATTCCATCGAATGGACGCCGGCAATTCTGCCCAACCGGGCGCTCGACACAGGGCTGAACGTGAACTGGTACGGCTTGCTCACCGTCCTAACGCGCAAGGGGAAGAAGCGCACCACGCTGCCTGAGGTGAAGGTGCGCAACGAAGACATCGGCGGCATCGTCGGCAACTTAATCAACAAGCACGACTGCCCTTTTGGGCTGTCCGAGGAATTTGTTGAGGTCTACCGTCTGCATTCGCTGCTGCCCGAGAAGCTAAAACTGCAACATCGCGGCAAAAACGACACCAAGGAGGTTCCCTTACCCGAGACGCGCCAGCGCGGCTCGACCCTCATCACGCAGGATTACGCGATGTCTGACCTGTTCTATTCCTTCGGCAACCAGCAGCCAGGCGCCTTGGTGCTCAACAACTTTCCACGTTTCCTGCAGGAGCTCAGCGTCCCGGGCAATCCGTTCTTCGACGTGGGCACCGTGGATATCGTGCGCGCCCGCGAACGCGGCGTGCCGCGCTATAACGAGTTCCGCCATCAGCTGGGGCTGAATCCGATCCGGAGCTTTGACGACCTCACCGACTGCCCGAATCTTCGGCGGAAGCTGAAGTCCGTTTACCACGACAACGTCGAGAACCTCGACCTGCTGATCGGCACGCTGGCCGAAGGCCACCGTCCCACCCACTTCGGTTTCGGCGAGACCCTGTTCCAGATCTTCATTCTCAATGCCAGCCGCCGGCTGCAGGCCGACCGTTTCTACACCGACTGCTACAACGAGGACGTCTACACCCCGGAAGGCCTGCGCTGGATCGACCGGACCGACCTGAAGACCGTGATCCTGCGTCACTACCCCGAACTCGCGGAAACCGGCCTGGCCAACATCAAGAATGCTTTTGAGCCCTGGGACGAAGGACCCGAGCTGGATCCCGACCGCCATCCACTGCGCGCCTTTGACGCGGAATTGAAGCACGACCGCTGGCGCGGCGACGCGTACCGCCATGCCTAAGCAACTTCGGGAGCGCGAATGCTGACGTGGTTTCTGCGGCGCGGGGTTTGGGACTTCATAGCCTGGTTGAAATTCGTCTTCGCTAAGCCGCTCAACATCAAGCCGCCACCGGCCACGTGGGGCCGCATCAAACCGAAACCGATGATCGAGGCGATCCCCGAAGTGCCACTGCGCAACGTGATGGTTTGCCCGCGCGCCGACATCCCGAAAGATGAACGTAATTGGCTGCACACCATGGCCTATCGATTTCAGGTCTGGCTCTACACCGCTTATTCACCCATGCAGCCGGGCCTGCCGCGAATAGACGCCAACCCGCACGTGGCATTGAACCGAGCCTTTACCGGGCTGCGTCGCACCCGCTTTCACGCGCCCGAGCTGCCGGCCGAGTATCTCGGCAGTCCTGACCTCGGCTCGCTGGCGGTACGCGGTCCCTTCGCTTGCTACACCAAGCACATCCGAAACACCCTTTGGAAGTGG
>JAFAQO010000214.1 GCA_019246375.1 Mycobacterium sp.
CGGGGGGATGTAGGCGACGCTCATACCCACGACCGGGGCTTGCGTATTGAGCAGGGCGCCGCCTGAGTTACCGGGCGAGATTGCGGCGTCGGTATGGACCAGGTTCGTCAGCGGGGTTCCTGGAATCCGGCGGTGTAGCCCGGAGACAATGCCCGAAGTGACCGTGGCCTCAAAGCCCAGCGGGCTGCCGATGGCGACGACCGCCTCGCCGACCTGAGGCAGCGCTTGCTGAAAGCTAGCCGCAGTCAACTGCCGGCGCGCCGCTTGCAGGACAGCAACATCGGCGATGTCGTCGCTGGCGCGAACCCTGCCCGCTACCCGCTGGCCGTCGGCGAATGCCAAGGTGAACTGGCGCGCACCCGCGACGACGTGAGCATTGCTGATGATGGTGCCGTCATCCTTGTACACGATGCCGCTGCCGACGCCGTTGTCGGTAAGCACCGTGACGACCGATGGCTCCACCTGCCGGACCACTGCCGGTATGTCGATGCTCGGCGGTGCGGCGGTTGCCGCCACAGGCGGGGACGATGCTGTGGTGCTCGAGCCAGTGGGAACCGATGAGCTGCAGCCAGCTAGCACTATGACGGCGAGCGTGGCCAGCAGCCGTCTGCAAACGGCGGGTCTTGCGCTCGGTAGAAATTGCACTAGCTGCTACCCCACGTCGGTGAAGACGCCTCTCTAGCTGTCACCCTAGTTCCCGGTCTACCTCGCCATGTTGGCGAACCGCGACAAGTGCAGTTGATGCGCGACGGTAACCGTCTTCGTCGGGCCGTTGCGGTGCTTGGCCAAAATCAGGTCTGCCTCGCCAGCGCGCGGATCGTCACGCTCGAACGCATCGGGGCGATGCAGCAGGATAACGACGTCGCTATCCTGTTCAAGGCTATTGTGGGCGCTGATGCCGTTTGCGACGAAATTATGCGTGTCGCTTACCGTTCCATCGAAAACGTCCATCGCGCCGAGGCTCCTGATCTCGACGATCTGATCCCACAACACATCGTTTGTGGCGAGCGCATGAATGTCGCGGTCTTCAAGCAAGGCGGCAGCGGCTCGGTCCAATCGTCCCCAACTCGGCGCGCGATTCCACATCGTCGAGCCGAAGAACTTTGTATCCATTGCGGCGGCGAATCTGCGGTGCGTCATGTGTCTGTTCACTAGCGATGCCTTGACCTGACTCCACACTTCTTGGGGCACGGTGTCCAGATTGGTGTTACGGACGATGTCGTCGAGTTGCGCCAGGACTTCCTGCGCAGCAATGGCTTTCTCACCGTGAAGGCCGACATGTCGAAGAAACCTTGCCTGGTTCTCTGCACCATAGATGTACAGATGCCATGAGTCCCGATACCCGGCCTTAAGCACCCGCTTGATCCGCGGGAACACCCCGACTCGCAGCAGCAAGGCTGCTACATCATCGACCAGACGCCTGCTCGCGGACGCATAGCAGATCCTCGCCTGGCCAACTTTGTGGTCCCATCGTAGCGAGCCGCCGGTCGCCCACAGCTGCTTCAGAAACAATGCGACCTGATCATTAGGCAACGCGAAAACGTCTTGTGGAACGGACTTCTCGTGGCTGCGCGGCCCGTACAGCCCTAAGCTTTCAAGCCACACAACGATTGGGTTGCGTCGCCCGCGTGCTGACCGGTATGGCGCCGGTAGCCGAAGTGTGGTCGCGCCTGCTGCTGCGTAGTCGTGGCGCACGGCGATCACCTCGAAGTGCGCCGCGGAGATCGTCACCGCCGCCAAATCGGCTTCGTCGATCGACGCATAGCGGATCGGCTGGTTCTTGACACAAGATCCGTCGCCGATCATATGGGCCAGCAAGATGACTTCGGATTCGGCCATACGGTGTGTGCCAACCGGTTCCGGCACCGCGCGCGGCACCGCCAATCGGTCACCCACCTTGAGCTGCTCTAGTGGGGTCCAACCGTCGAGCGTCATAAACCGGTGGTTGCGTGTTGCCTCCACTTCGCGTCCCGAGGAAAGCCGTAGCCGGAACACCTCCTTATGGCCGCTGGGAAACACATTCGTCATCGGCCGGGCCACCATCCGCAGCTGCTCGTCGAGCGACCAGACCAAGGGGCGCTCACCGGTGCGCATCAGCTCGCCTAACGTAACTTCAGCGCCGTCGTCCGCGCGGAGGATTCGGCTATTCGCGGTCAAGCAGCCCGATTCCCTTAGATCAGCCAGCATTGGTTTCTTATCGGTGCGCTGCTCCGGCCCCCGGTTGAGCTGGCTGATAGCCACCACTGGCACCTCGAGCTCCTTTGCCAGCAGCTTGAGGTTGCGGGAGAACTCCGACACCTCGACCTGCCGCGACTCGAACTTTTTGCCGGATGTCATCAGCTGCATGTAGTCGACCACGACCAGGCGCAGGTCGGCGCGCTGCCGCAGGCGCCGGGCCTTAGCACGGATCTCCATCATCGTCAGATTGGGCGAGTCGTCGATATACAGGGGCGCCTCGCTGATTTCACTCATCCGCCGCGCCAGCCGAGTCCAGTCGTCGTCGTTCATCCGGCCTGAACGCATATCGGAGAGTTTAATTTTCGCCTCCGCCGACAGCAGCCGCATCACGATCTCGGACTTGCTCATCTCCAGCGAAAAGATCACGCTGGCCATCCGGTGCTTGATCGAGCAGGACCGCATGAAATCCAAGCCGAGTGTGGAGTTGTGAGTAGGCACCATGCCGCGGCCGGCCAGATACAGGTGCACGGCGTTGTCGACCTGCACGCAACGCACCGGAACGCTGCGAACCCGGCGCACTCCGTCGAGTTGCAACACCGGCGCCATCAGCGTGGCGGTGGCCCGGCGCTCGGCATACCGCGCGATCGATCCGGCCGCGGCGATAGTGTCCAGCCCGCAACGCAATTCAGTCGTGGTGCGAACGCCATAGCCCGTCGGCCATTGGTGGTCGGCGTCGGCCACAATGACCGTGCCGTCGGAGAACTCGACCTCGTAGCACGTGCGGCCCAGCATGATGTCCGTCGCCGCGATCACGCGCGTCGGCTGGCCGTCAGCGCCGAGCAACTCGTCCCCGACGGCGACGTCGCCCATCGTCGTCCACCCGTGCGGTGTCGGCAGCGGAGTGTCCAAGGCGAGCGCCTTGCCCACACCCGGCCGTGCCGCGACGATGACCATCTGCCCGGGATGTAAGCCATTGGTCACATCGTCGAGTTCGGCGAAGCCGGTCGGCACCCCGCGGGACAAGCCGCCGTTCGAGGCGATCGCGTCGATCTCGTCCATCGTCGGCTGCAGCAGATCTTCCAGCGCGACAAAGTCTTCGGAGAGCCGCCGCTCGCTGACTTCATAGATTTCGGCTTGCGCTCGATCGACCACTTCGGCGACATCGGACCCCTCGGCGCCGGCGTAGCCGTACTGCACCACCCGAGTACCGGCCTCCACCAACCGGCGCAGCAGCGCCTTCTCGGCAACGATGCCCGCGTAATAGCCGGCGTTGGCCGCCGTCGGCACCATCGAGATCAAGGTGTGCAGATAGGGCGCACCGCCAATCCGGCGCAGCAGCCCACGGCGGTCCAGTTCGGCGGCGACGGTGACTGCGTCGGCCGGCTCGCCGCGACCGTAAAGGTCCAGGATGGCGTCGTAGACGTTCTGATGGGCGGGGCGGTAAAAGTCGCCGGGCCGCAGCCGTTCCAGCACATCGGCGATGGCGTCCTTGCTCAGCAGCATTCCGCCCAGCACCGATTGCTCGGCCGCAAGGTCCTGCGGCGGCTGACGGCCGAAGTCCTCACTGGGCGCCGCCGTATCCATGTCGGGGTATCCCAGATCGTCGACGACCGGCACAGGCTCTCACCTCCTTCGGCACGACGCTCGAACGCACATTCGACATCGCTGGTATGAACTGTAAGTCACCCCGCCGACACCGCACTGGTTCAACACACCGCGTGGACCGAGGGTTGACGCTAAACGTTGCTGGCGAGCACTAAAAGAGCCGCTGTTTATGGAGCTGTGCAGGGCATGTGCATATCCGTCGACAGGCGTGTTGAGGCGGGTGTGGACAACCTGTGGACGAATACCCGGGGCAAGGCATTACCGCAGGTGATCTGCCTCCCCCAGCGGCCGCTACGTGTGGATGAAAATTTCATCGGCGTGTCGAGCCGGGTTGCCGTTTCGGCGTGTTGCGTTGCAATTGATGATTCGTCGCGTTAACAAACGGTTACGTTCACTAGCCGATTGACGTCGGGGTAAGTTCGCCAGCACATACAGCAAACATCCCGGGGAGCTCCGGTCTCGGCCTCGCCCGGGGTGCATGCAGTTGCGAGTCAGGCGTCCGCGACGACGTTCAGCGCAACCTCGACGTCGACTTCGGGGTGCAGACGCACCGACACCGGGTGGCTGCCGACTGCCTTGATATGCGCCTTCGGCAACCGGACGATCCGCTTGTCCAGGTTGGGTCCGCCGGCTCTCTTGATTGCCGCGACGACATCGCCGGCGGTCACCGAGCCGAACAGCTTGCCTGAATCGGCGGCAGCCCGCACCGGCAGCGCGACCGGACCCAGCGCCTCGATCGACGCCTTGATTTCGTTGGCGTGCTCGAGGTCGCGGACCATCTTGGACGCCTGGGCGCGGCGGATGTCGTCAGCCTGCTTTTGAGCGCCGCGCGTGGCGACGATCGCAAGCCTGCGGGGAAGCAAGAAGTTGCGTCCATACCCGTCTTTGACTTCAACGGTGTCGCCGACGGAGCCCAGGTGGTCCACGTCGGCGGTCAGAATCAGCTTCATCGTTTAGGTACTTTCGTTCTTGGGTTAGCGCGCCGAGGACGTGAAGGGCAGCAACGCCACCTCGCGCGCGTTCTTGACCGCCAGCGCGATGTCGCGCTGGTGCTGTACGCAATTGCCCGTGACGCGGCGCGCCCGAATCTTGCCGCGCTCGCTGATGTAGGTGCGCAGCAAGGAGGTGTCCTTGTAATCGATCACTTGGTCTTTCTTGGCGCAGAACACGCATTTGCGTGTCTTGACCGGCTTTTCGGGCGCCGGACGCCGCTTGTTGGACTTGGCCATCGGTGTGTCTCTTTCGTTCTGTCGGGTGTGAAGTCAGGGGCTGCGTGAAGCGCCGCGTGTGGCGTCAGAAGGGCGGCTCATCGTCGCCGCCGCCGAACGAGCCCGATGCCGGCGCGCTGCCCCAGGGGTCGACACCGGATGCCCCGCTCGCCTGGGCCGGTGCGCTGCGCGATCCGCCACCGCTGCCGAAACCGCCGCCTCCGCCGCCGCTGCGGCTGGCCTTGTTCACCTTGGCGGTGGCGTACCGCAACGACGGGCCAATTTCGTCGACCTCGACCTCGACCACTGTGCGCTTCTCGCCCTCGCGAGTCTCGAAGGAGCGCTGCTTGAGCCGTCCGCTGACGATCACTCGTGACCCTCGGGTGAGGCTTTCGGCCACGTTCTCGGCGGCCTCGCGCCAGATGTTGCACCGCAGGAACAGTGCCTCGCCGTCCTTCCATTCCCCGCTTTGGCGGTCATATATCCGCGGTGTGGACGCCACGGTAAAGTTCGCGACGGCGGCGCCGGAAGGGGTGAACCGCAGTTCGGGATCAGCGGTCAGGTTTCCGACGACAGTGATGGTGGTGTCACCAGCCACGGGGTCCTCCTGGGATTGGCGGGTGAGCTCGACGCTCGGCGCGCGGCTCATCGCTGAGCCTACGCAACGGGTCTGACGCTGGGCAGCCGTTCATCGACGGGACTAGTGCTTGTCGGTCCGCATCACCTTGGTCCGCAGCACCGACTCGTTCAGGCTCAGCTGACGGTCGAGCTCGGACACCGTTGCTGGCGCGGCCTTGACGTCGATGACGGCATAGATGCCTTCGGCGTGCTTCGCGATTTCGTAAGCCAACCGGCGTCGACCCCAGATGTCGACTTTGTCGATGGTTCCGCCGTCCTTCCGGATGACGTTGAGGAAGGTCTCCAACGACGGGGCAACGGTGCGCTCGTCGAGGGTGGGGTCGAGGATGACCATGATTTCGTAGGGACGCATGGGAACCTCATCACCTCCTATGGTCGTGTGCGGCCACGGTCTTTCCGTGGCAGGAGGGTCGCCTGCGTCGGCAACCGCACCAGGTTACCCGACACAGTTGTGGCCTGCGAAATCGCGGAGCCGACCGACCAACCGCCCGGCCGCACCCGATTAATCCGGGTACCGCTCGGTGCGCGGACCAACCACTCCGCGTAATCAAGGGCGAAATACGGCCACGGCAGCCGCGGATACTGCGCCCACCCACCGATCGCCGGCCGCATGGTGGCCCGCAGCCCCAGATTCACAAACCAAGAGCGGAGACTCCCACCGCCGAAGTCTTCCCGGCGCTAAGACAGCTCCGACTGCCATTCGGCCAGGGTTACTATCGATGCTCCTCGGCGGTTACGCTGCCACGGTCACGTCAACGGATAAGCGCTCAGCAATGACATGGGCTCCAGCCCAGTCGGCGGCGCACACCGCATGCGCAAGATCTTTAACCATCGGGCTTTGGATGCCCAGCTCTGCTAACCACGCCGAGACGGTGCTGACGATGTCATCACCGGCTACCGTGACTGTGCGTCCTTCGTGCAGCCGATCAACGATCTGATAGATCGTCGGCGTGGCTACCGCCCGGCGTGTCCCCCTATGCCGCGATCGCGATGTGAACCGGTCGCGGCCCTTGCCGAATGACCTAAA
>JAFAQO010000236.1 GCA_019246375.1 Mycobacterium sp.
GGGCGTCATGTGCGGGCAGAGGTGATCGGTGGCAGGGACGAACGTCTCCTTGATCGCGCGTGCCGAGGTCCAGCGCAGCATGTTCAGCGCTGAACCAGCCTTATCGTTGGTGCCCGATCGGCGGGAACCGCCGAACGGCTGTCGCCCCACCACCGCCCCGGTCGGCTTGTCGTTGACGTAGAAGTTCCCCGCGGCGAACCGCAGCCGGTTCTGCGCGGCCAGTACGGCGTCCCGGTCGTCGGCGATGATGGCGCCGGTCAACGCGTAGCGCGATCCGGTGTCGATGACGTCGAAGATTCGCTCGTAGTGCTCGTCGGGATAGACATGCACCGACAGCAGCGGCCCGAAGTACTCGGTGGCAAAGGCCTCGTCGGTAGGGTCGTCGGACAGCAACACAGTCGGCCGCACGAAATACCCGTCGCTGTCGTCATATTCGCCACCGACCGCGATGGTGACACCGGCGGCGCTTTTCGCTCGCTCGATGGCGTTGACGTTCTTGGTAAAGGCGCGTCTGTCGATCAGCGCACCGCCGTAGTTGGTCAGGTCGGTGATGTCGCCGTAGCTCAGTTCGGCGGTGGCGCCCAGAAAGTGGTCGCCGATCTGTTGCCATACCGAGCGAGCGATGAACGCCCGCGACGCCGCGGAGCACTTTTGGCCCTGGTAGTCGAACGCGCCGCGAATCAGCGCGGTACGCAGCACGTCCGGTTGCGCTGAGGCGTGCGCGAGGACGAAATCCTTGCCTCCGGTCTCGCCGACCAGCCGCGGGTAACTGGCGTAGCGGTCGATATTGGTGCCTACCTCGCGCCACAAGTGCTGAAAGGTGACCGTCGACCCGGTGAAGTGGATACCGGCGAGCCGCGAATCGGACAGCGCCACATCGGAAACGGCGTAGCCATCGCCGGTGACCAAGTTGACCACGCCGGGCGGCAACCCGGCGGCCTCGAGCAGTTGCATGGTCAGGTAGGCCGCCAGTGTTTGGGTGATGGACGGTTTCCATACCACAGTGTTGCCCATCAACGCCGGTGCTGTCGGCAGATTACCGGCGATAGAGGAGAAGTTGAACGGCGTGATCGCATACACGAAACCGTCCAACGGTCGGTAGTCGGTCCGGTTCCACTCCGCGCTGCTGCTGAGCGGCTGCTGTGCCAGAATCTCGCGGGCGAACGCGACGTTGAACCGCCAGAAGTCAACCAGCTCGCAGGGCGCGTCGATCTCGGCCTGGTAGGCGGTTTTGGATTGACCGAGCATGGTGGCGGCGGCGATCTTCTCCCGCCACGGCCCGGCCAGCAGATCGGCGGCGCGCAGAAAGACGGCGGCTCGCTCATCGAAAGGTGTTGCGGCCCAGGGGTTCTTGGCAGCCATGGCGGCCTCGATCGCCGCGGAAGCATCGGCGTGGGTGGCGTTGGTCAGCGTGCCGAGCTTCGCGGCGTGCCGATGCGGCTGGACGACGTCGATGCGCTCACCGTCTCCCATGCGATGGTTGCCGCCGATGACATGCGGCAGGTCGACCGGGTCAGCGGCCAGGGAGCTTAGCGCGGAACGCAGCCTACTGCGCTCGGGCGAGTGCGGCGCGTAGTCGTGGACCGGCTCGTTGGCCGGCGGAGGCACCTGGGTGATTGCGTCCATCTGCCAAGGATCCCCGGTGAGCCGCCGCAGCGGATTAGCGGATCGAACAATATAGCCGTGACCTGACAGTAGAATCGGACAATATGCAGAGCGCTGGCGTTGGGCTGGGCCAGCTGCTGCTCGCGCTGGACGCGACCATGGTCAGCCTGGTGGAGGCGCCGCGTGGCCTGGACCTCCCGGTGGCGTCGGCGGCCCTGATCGATTCCGACGATGTGCGGCTGGGTCTGGCGCCTGACGCCGACTCCGCCGATGTGTTTTTCCTGCTCGGCGTCCACGACGACGAAGCGCTGCGCTGGATCGACGCGCAGCCGAACAGCCGGGCCCCGGTGGCCATCTTCGCCAAGGAGCCATCCGATGCGTTGGTGGCGCGGGCCGTCGCGGCCGGCGCGGCCGTGGTGGCCGTCGAGCCCCGGGCCCGCTGGGAGCGGCTGTACCGATTGGTCAACCATGTTTTCGAGCACCACAAACCTATTCTGGGGACCCACGCCGATCCCCTCGACGACTCGGGCACAGACCTGTTCGGTTTGGCGCAGTCACTCGCCGACCGCATCCATGGCATGGTCAGCATCGAGGACGAGCAGTCGCATGTGCTCGCCTATTCGGCTTCCGGCGACGAGGCCGATGAGTTGCGACGGCTGTCTATCCTGGGTCGGGCCGGCCCCCCCGAGCATCTGCAGTGGATCAGTCGATGGGGCATCTTCGATGCGCTGCGGGCCGGCGGTGAAGTGGTTCGCGTCGCGGAGCGCCCCGAACTGGGACTGCGGCCGCGGCTGGCGATCGCCATTTGTCAGCCGCCGGCCGACTCGCGCCGCGCGCCGGCATTCGTCGGCACGATCTGGGTGCAGCAAGGTGCACGCCCGTTGGCCGAGGACGCCGAGGAGATGTTGCGTGGTGCCGCAGTGCTGGCGGCCCGGATCATGTCACGGCTGGCGGCCCGGCCGTCGACCCACGCGCTGCGGGCCCAGCAGCTGCTGGGTTTGGCCGGCGCGGAACCTTTCGACATCAGCGTCATCGCCACCGAGCTCGGCATCGTCGCCGACGGCAACGCGGCACTGGTCGGATTCGACACCGCCGGCCATCATGCGCGGCTGGCTGACATCGTTGCCTTGAGCGCCAGCGCATTTCGCGCTGACTCCCAAATCGCGCAGCACGGGTCCCGCATATATGCGCTGTTTCCTCATGTCGCAAAACCGAGCTCGGTCACCTCGTGGATTCGCGGCACGATCAGCGCTCTGCATAGCGAGCTGGAACTTCAGCTGCGCGCTGTCATCGCCGCGCCGGTGGCGGGCCTGGCCGGGGCTGCCGCGGCCCGGCTGGAGGTAGATCGAGTGCTCGATAGCGCTGAGCGCCACCCGATCTCGATCGGTCAGGTGACATCGCTGGCCGAGGCGCACACAGCCGTACTGCTCGACGAGATCGTCACACTGGTGGCCGCCGACGAGCGGCTCGTCGACCAGCGGGTGCGGGACCTGCGCGCACACGATCCCATGCTGGCCGAGACGCTGCGGGTCTACCTGGACAGCTTCGGAGATGTCGGCGCCGCGGCGCGCGCGCTGCACGTACATCCCAACACAGTGCGCTACCGGGTACGCCGGATCGAGACGTCGCTGTCGACGTCGCTGGCTGATCCCGATGTGCGACTGGTTCTTTCGCTGGGGCTACGTGCTACCGAGCGTGCGCGCTGAGCGCCACGGCTGTGCGTTGGTATATCTCAGCGAGGAACTGTTCAACAGCCACCGCCGCATGGGCCGCACGAGCAGACCCGAAGATGTCGAAGGCGTGCTGGGCGAACGGCAGCTCGGCGTAAACGACGGGCTGGTGGCTGACCTCGCGGAGCCGCGCGGTGAAGCTGCGCGCTTGTTCGACCGGGATCAATGAGTCGTTGCGACCGTGCAGCACGAAAAACGGTGGTGCATCTGCGGAAATGTGCGTAATCGGTGAAGCGCTGCGGAATGCCTCCGCAGATTCTCTGCGACTGAGCTTGAAAACGCGCTTGGCCAGCATCGGCGTCATCAGCGGGTGCAGCGAATT
>JAFAQO010000273.1 GCA_019246375.1 Mycobacterium sp.
AATGTAGAAACCCGCCATCGGCTGCGCCGACGCGTCGTACTTCATGGCCAACAGAAAGCCTGACGCGTCGCTGAGGCCGGCGCCCATTTTTTTGGTCTGGTCGACCAGCTGTTGGACACCGTCGGCCAGCTGGCGGCTGCCTTCGGCGAGCTGGGTGGCGCCCTGTTGCATGTTGGCCAGGCGAGACGGCAGGCCGCTGGGACCGGCAAGCGATTGCATACCGCTGGTGGCGGCGTTGAGCGCCTGCCGCAAGTTCTGTGCCGTCGACTCCAGGGTGTTCGTGCCCACCGTCGATTGCAGCTGTCGAGCGAGGTCCGCAAGCTTCTCGAAGGCCCCGCTGTCACGTGCAGCCACCAGGCGCTGCAGCTTAGCGCGCGAGTCGACGCAGGCCGGGTCGGCGGCGCAGGCGGATCCGGCGTCAAGAGCGCTCAGTATGGGTTCGGCTGAGCCGAGGGTGTCGTTGACATCGGCGATATTGACGCCGAGGCTTTGGCCAAGCTGACGCATGTTGGTGACCAGCTTGGCCGCGTTGTCGATCTCGTTGAGGGTCTTCTGGCCGCCGAAGCTGTTCTGCAGAAAAGTAAGTGCGTCGACCAGACCGCTGACACCGCCGACCGCTTGACCGACTTGGTTGCGGACGTCGCCGAGGGCGTTGGCCAGCTGGTCGGCGCCGCTGGTCAGCTTGTTGAGGTCATCGGTGTGAGTTTTGATCTGTTGGGACGCGTCGTTCAGCTTGTTACCGACTTCACCGGCCTGATAGGTCGTCTTGGCCTGTTCCAGCGATTCGCCCGTGGGCCGGGTGATTCCCCGGACTGTTTCGATACCAGGCAGCTGACTTACGCGCCGAGCCATCTCCTCCAGATCGGCAAGGGCTTTCGGGGTTCGCAAGTCGTGCGGCGACTGCACAAAGAGGTACTGCGGAATGAGCGTGTTCACCGGGAAGTGACGAGCCAGCGCCTCATATCCGACCGCGCTCTCGACCGAAGCCGGCAAGGTTTTGCGATCGTCGTAGTTGTAGCGGGCCAGGCCTGCGCAGCCGGCCAGAATGATCAGCACGATCAAACTGGCCATTAGATGGGTTATGGGACGGCGCACAATACGTACACCCGAACGCCGCCACAAACGATTGGTGAGGTCGCGGCGTGGCTTGATCCAACCACGTCGCCCGGCAAGCACCAAGATGGCGGGGAGTAAAGTGACCGCGGCCAGAAACGCCACACCGATCGCGATGGCCAATGCGGGACCGACTGTCGAGAACACCGGCAATCGGGTGAAGATCATCGCCAGAAAGGTGACCGCCACGGTGGCGGCCGAGGCGGCGATCACTTTGCCGATGGACGTCAAAGCCCGCTTGACCGCTTGGTCCGAACCGGCGCCGCGCCGCACGTAGTCGTGGTAGCGGCTGATCAGGAAGACAGCGTAATCTGTTCCGGCGCCGAACATTATCGCGCTCATGAAGACAAGGGTCTGGCTGGAGATGCCCAGGCCGAGTTCGGCAGATTCCGCCAAAATGCCCTGCGCAGCCGCCAGGGATATGCCGATCGTAATCAGCGGTATCAGCATCGTCAGCGGGTTGCGGTAGACGATCAGCAGGATCAGGAGCACCAGGACCGCAGTCCCGATCTCGATCACATGCAGGTCACGCTCACTGATATTGGCGAGGTCCTCGTTGGTGGCCGCGGGGCCCGCCATATTAGCCGTCAGCGTCGATCCCGCGACGGTCTGCTTGATAAGGCTGCTGACATGTTCATACGCGATCCGGCCTCCGGGTGAGCCGGCGTTGCCGGCGAGGCTGACGGGTAGATACCAGGCCTTATTGTCCTTGCTGGTAAACACTTCTCGGACTTGCGGTGTGCTCAGGAAGTCCTGCGACGCGACAACGTCGCGCGTGTCTTGCCCCAGCTTGCCGACCAGTGTGTGGTAGGTCTCCTCGTCGGCCGGCCCAAGGCCTTTCTCGTCGGTCAGGACGACCAACAGGATGTTGTCGGTTCCTTTGTCGTGAAAGGCCTCGGTCATCTCGCGGGTAGCGACCATCACGGGGGCGTTCTCCGGCAGAACGGCTGCCTGCTTTCGTGCGGCTACCAGCGCCAGCGGTGGGACGGTCAGCGTTAGCACAGCAGCGACCGCGATCCACAAGCCGATGACGACCAGTGGTCGACGCACTGCTACATCGCCGAGCCGAGGGAAGATGCCTCTGGCTGCGGTCAGTGCTTGCCTTTTGCGTTTCCGGACCTTCATTGCGAATCCCTAACTCCGGAAAGTGAGCTTTTGCTCCGTTCAGTTACCTGCAGTTATGCGACAGCGACCTTACGCAGATCTGCCACTGGGTCGCGGCCCTCGGCGACACGTACATAGATGGATTTCAGCGTCGCGATGTAACGGCTAACTGATTCGCGAGCGACCGGATTGTTCGGGTAGAACACGATCGCCTGCGTCTCCTTCTCCAGCCGATTCACCCGTATATCGAATTGAGCCGGAACCCCGCCGTCGTGGTACACCCGGGCATTCGACCCGTCCAGGTAAGAGTTGACGAGAGCAGAAAGCGGTGGAATGCCGACATCCAAGTAGAACGTCAAGGGAACGCGATGCTTCGGCCTGCTCAGCCATGGCGCCAATTCCAGTACGCGACCGAACGGCACGTTCGCGAGGTCTTTACCCGAATCAAACGACGTCTGTGCGGCACGAACGATGTCACCGAAAGATGAGCGGGCCACCGGGACGGTGATCGGAATGAAGCCTGTGAACCAACCCGTTGTCACGAAGTCGGCCGGTGTGCTGCGGGTGTCGGTGGCGATAACTCCGCAATATGTGTCAGCCCCGGTCATTTCGCACTGTGCCAGCGCAGCACAGGCGAACACACCGCCGCTGAATCGGGCGCCCGCCGTCATGCAAGCGGATTCAAACTCGGCTGTCTGCCGCTCGTCCAGCAGCGGTGCGGTCATCAACTCACCGGGCCCCGACCCATTGCCGAGCGGCAGCGGGCACTCCGGAAGGGTTCCACCATTGTTTTCGAGGAACTCGATCCACGTGCGAATCTCCGGGGAGTCCAAGCTGAGCGCGGACGTGTACTGATGCTGCCGGACACAGTAGTCGTGATAGCTACCCGCCTCCGCCAGCCGGATTGGCGCTCCGCCTCTTACCAGGGCTGCGTACATCAGATGGATCTCGGTGAACATCATGCCGATGAACATCGCGTCGATGTAGACGTGATCGACAATCACACAAAATGTGAAGTGGTCCGCGCGCTGTATAAGCATGAAGCGAAAGCAATTCCACTCTAGTGGACTCGGCGTAGCCAATATCTGGCTACGCCATTCAGCCGGCGTCATCTCGCCATGCTGAGTAGCAACAAGCTCGACATCGCGGGCTTGGGGTATGGTCCGCCGAACGATCTGTTCCCCATCGTGCTCAAACCAGCTGCGGTAGGTGTCGTGCCGACGAAGGTGCGCGTTGAGGACGTACGTCATGGCACGGAGATCGCATCGACCCGGTATGTCCCAGGCGGCGATGGCAAGTCGTGACATATCGAGACCCCGTGCCGCGTGTTCGCGATAGCTACGAAGGTGTTCGGCTTGCATATAGCTGGCCGGCACGGTACTTACCGGTGCTTGCCGCGCTTTCGCAAGCGCGACCGCGGAGGGGTTCCACGACACCACTGAGCCCGGTCCCGGCGCCCACTCGTGAATTGACCCAGCGGCGACTTTCCCAACTGCTAGCACTTGCCCTCCTACGCTTTACCGTCGACGGTTTCAGTGGCTACTCGGACGTCGCCGATTGGCTTCATGCTGGGGCGACCTCGGAGTCGGCCAGCTTTTCGCACAGGTGATCCGCCAAGCACCGGACTGTGGTGATGTCTGCAGAGCTGATTCGGATGCCGGTTTCGGTCTGGATGCGGGTACGGAGTTCGAGGTTGCCCAGCGAGTCCAGTCCATATTCGGAAAGTTGACGGTCCGGGTCGACGCTGCGCCGCAAAAGTAGGCCGATCTGTTCGGAGAGCAGGCGCCGTAGTCTGGCGGGCCACTCCTCCGTGGGCAGCGCTTCCAGCTCGGCAAGCAATTTGCTTGTGCCTCTTGCACTTTGCCCCTCTGACTTGAACATTTCAGCGAACGGACTGCGCTGCGCGAACGCAGTCAGCCATGGTGTTCCTGTTAGCGGCGCATAGCCGGTGTATCCGCGGTCGTGGCGCAGCAGTGCTTCGAACGCGTAGGCACCTTCGTCGGGCATGATCGCGATGTCAGCCTCGTCTGCCAGAGCCGTGGCACGCCCAACCTCGCTCCACGCTCCCCACGCGATCGCGGTCGCCGGCAAGGCCTGAGCCTTGCGCCAAAGCGTGAAGGCGTCCAGCCAGCTGTTAGCCGCGGCGTACGCGCCCTGCCCGGGCGAACCCACCAGAGCGGCCGCCGAGGAGAACGAGCAGAACCAGTCCAGTGGCTCCGTGACCGTGGCTTGGTGTAAGTTCCACGCGCCGTTCACCTTTGGTGTCCAGTCACGGTCGATGAGACCGTCGGTGATATTGACCAGTGTGGCATCCTCGACCACCGCGGCGGCATGCAGCACACCCCGCACCGGAAGACCCGTGGCAGTGGCCGCTGCCACCAACCGTTCCGCCGTGGCGGCCTGAGCGATGTCACCGCACTCCACGACGACATCGGCACCCAGCGACCGGATCATTTCGATCGTCGCCCGCGCCTGTTCGTTTGGCTCCGAGCGGGACGTGAGGACGATGCGGCCGCCGCCGCCGGTGGCCATCTTTTCGGCGAGGAACAGACCGAGACCACCGAGGCCGCCGGTGATGATGTAGGCGCCGTCGCGGCGGAAGACCTGCGCCTGCTCTGGCGGCACCACTACCCGGCTGCGCTCGGTGCGCGGAATGTCGAGCACCAGTTTGCCGGTGTGCTGGGCGCTGCTCATGAGCCTGATGGCAGTGGCTGCGTCCGTTAGCGCGTAGTGCGTGCTTTCCGGCAACGGCAGCACGCCGTCCGCCGTCAGCCGGTACACGGTGTCCAACACGTTGCGAACCATTTCCGGGTGACTGACAGACATCAACCCCAGGTCAACTCCATAGAAGGCGAGGTTGCGCCGGAACGGAAACAGCCTCAGTCGGCTGTCGCCGTAGATGTCGCGTTTGCCGATTTCGATGAATCGCCCGCCCAGCGCCAGCAAATCGATGCCGGCGCGCTGGGCCGCGCCGGTCACAGAATTGAGCACGATGTCGACGCCGTACCCGTTGGTGTCGCGGCGAATCAGCTCGGCGAATTCGATACTGCGCGAGTCGTAGACATGGTCAATACCCATGTCGCGCAATAATTGTCGACGCTCTTCACTGCCGGCCGTGGCGAAGATCTCGGCTCCCGCGTCGCGGGCTATCGCGATCGCCGCCTGCCCGACCCCACCAGTCGCGGAGTGGATCAACACCCGGTCACCGCGCGTGATTCGGGCCAGGTCGTGCAGGCCGTACCAGGCGGTGGCATGCGCGGTGGTCACCGAGGCCGCTTGTTCGTCGGCCAGCCCGCGTGGCAGCGTGACGGCGAGGTTGGCGTCGCAGGTGACGAACGTGCCCCAACAGCCGTTGGGGGAGATGCCGCCGACATGGTCACCGACCCGATGAGCGGTCACATTGCGGCCGACCGCGCTCACCACACCGGCGAAGTCGGTACCCAGTTGCGGCAGCCGCCCCTCGAAGCTGGGGTATCGGCCGAATGCGACAAGGACATCGGCGAAGTTGATGCTGGAAGAGGTAACCGCGACCTCGATCTCTCCCGGCCCCGGCGGAACCCGGTCGAATGCGGTGAGTTCCATCGATTGCAGGTCACCGGGCGTGCGGATCTGTAGGCGCACGCCGTCTTGCTGGTGGTTCACGATGGCGGTTCGCCGCTCCTCAGGCCGCAGCGGGCTCGGGTACAACCGCGCGGTAAACCACTCGCCGTCCCGCCAGGCGGTTTCGTCCTCGTCTGATCCGCTCAGCAGTTGCCGCGTCAGCTGTTCGGTGTCGGTCTGCTCGTCGAAGTCAATCTGGGTCACACGCAACTGCGGATGTTCATTCCCGATCACACGCAGTAGGCCGCGCAGGCCAGCTTGCTCCAGGTTGGGCTGCTCGCCCGGCAGAACCGTTTGGGCTTTCTGGGTCACCACATACAGACGGGGTGGCTCGCCCGCGATTTCCGGCAGCTCGCGGATGATGCGAACCATGTGACGCACATACTCGCCGCCCCGGAGCGCACACTCGTCGTCCGGGTTGTGGTTCTTCGGTCCGGCGAGAATCACCAAGCCATCGAATCCGCCGGCACGAATCTGGCTTTCAAACCCGTGTCCATTCGACGAGTGGTCAACGTGTTGCGGCCAGCACATGGTCGTGCATTGCGCGCGTGCGCGTTTCATGGCATCGGTCAACTTGGTTGCCGTTATATCCGCGGTAGCGGAAGTGCTGACCAGAAGCCAGTTTCCACCTTCGACTTGGCTTTCCTCAGGCAGCTCTCGTTGTTGCCATTCGACGGTCAGCAGCCGCTCGTTCAGCACCCGTTCGTGGCTACTGCGCTCGGAGACACCGGTGCCGATCTGCAGCCCACTGACAGTCAGCACCACCGTCCCGTGCTCGTCCATCACCTCAAGGTCCGCCTCCACGCCGGTGGTGTCGGCCTTGGTCACCCGCGCGTAGCAGTAGTGGGCGTTACGCGCTGACCCATGAGCCCGGAGCCGCCGGACGCCCAACGGCAGCATGAGGCCGCCGCTGCCGGCCCCCTGGATGGCGGGGTGGGCGGCCACGGATTGAAAGCACGCGTCCAGTAGCGCGGGGTGCACCCCGTAGGCGGCCTGCTGTGAGCGGATCGAACCGGGCAGACTGACCTCGGCCAGCACGGTGTCGACCGTGCCGTCAGCCGTTAGCGCGGCGACCAGACCGGTGAACGCCGGGCCGTACTGCACACCGCGCTTGTCGAACCACTGTCGCAGGTCGTCGCCTTCCAAACGGTGTGGGTGGACGGCCAGCAGCGCGGCCACATCAAGCACGGGTGGTTGACCCGCGTCTGCCACGGCATGGAGGACTGCGGTGGCCCGCCGCGTATTTTCGCCCTGTTGCTCGGCCTCCACGGCGAATTCGGCAATGCCGGGCGCCTCCACGGACGCGACGGCGCTGACCGGAGCCTGGTCATCGAGCAGCAGCATCTGCTCGAAGCGGACGTCACGGACTTCGGAGGCCTCGCCTAAGATTCTGCGAGCCGCAGCCAACGCCATCTCGCAGTAGGCGGCCCCCGGAAGCGCGGCGACGTTGTGAACCTGATGGTCACCGAGCCAGGGCAGCGCCGCGGTGCCCACCTCAGCCTCCCACGCGTGGCGTTCGGGCTCCTCGCGCAAGCGGACATGGGAGCCCAACAGCGGATGCACGGCAACCGTATTGACTCCTCGCGACCGGTGATCCGTGCTGTCGCGGGTAAGCAGCAACTGCCGGTGGGTCCAGGTTGGCAGCGGCGCGTCCAGAATCTTTCCATCGGGATACAGCACTGAGAAGTCAACCGCGGCACCCGCACTATATAGATCCGCCAACAAGCCGCGCAGTCCATGCGGCAGTTCCTGTTCACGGCGCATGCCGGCCAACGCCGCTACCCGCATGTCAAGGCTCTGGGCCGTCTGGTCGACGGCGTGCGTCAACAGGGGATGCGGTGCCAATTCCGCGAACACCCGGAACCCGTCCTCCAGCGCCGCTTGCACGGCTGCGGCGAACCGCACCGTGTGACGCAGATTGTCGACCCAGTAGCCGGCGTCGCAGATCGGCTGATCACGCGGATCGAACTGGGTCGCCGAGTAGTACGGAATCTCCGGGGTCATCGGATTGAGCTCCGTCAGCGCGTCGGCCAGATCGTCGAGGATCGGGTCGACCTGCGGAGAGTGCGATGCGACGTCGACGGCCACCTCGCGTGCCATCACGTCGCGCTGCTCCCAGGCCGCGACGAGATCGCGAACCGTCTGCGCTGCGCCGCCGATCACCGTGGACTGCGGGGAGGCCACCACCGCGACCACCACGTCGTTGACGCCGCGAGCCATCAGCTCGGAAAGCACTTGCTGCGCAGGCAGTTCCACCGACGCCATGGCGCCGGCACCGGCGATGCGGGACATCAACCGCGACCGGCGGCAAATGACTTTTACCCCATCCTCCAGCGACAGCGCACCCGCGACCACGGCTGCTGCGGCCTCGCCCAGTGAATGCCCGATGACAGCGCCCGGGCGCACCCCGTAGGACTTCATGGTGGCGGCCAGCGCGACCTGCATGGTGAAAATGGTCGGCTGAACCCGCTCTATACCGGTCACTGTCTCGGGGGCCGACATGGCTTCGGTCACCGAGAAACCGGACTCCCGCTCGATCAATGGCTCGGCTTCCGCGACGGCCGCGGCAAACGTCGGTTCGGTTGCCAGCAGCTCAGCACCCATCGCGGCCCATTGCGAACCCTGACCGGAGAACAGCCATACCGGTCCCAGCGCGTCCTGCCCGACGGCGTTCTCATAGGGGATGTCGTCGTTGACGATTCGCCGCAGCGAGTCGGCCAGCTTGAGCAAGTTGCCGGCCAACACGGCTGTCCGCACCGGGCGGTGCCCACGCCGACGCGCCAGTGTGTAGGCCAGATCAGAGGCCAGCAGCTCCGACGCGTGTGCGTCAACCCAGTCGGCAAGCTGCGCAGCGGTTTGTCGCAGCGCGTCGGCCGAAGTAGCTGACAGCGGGAAAAGCAGCGGACCTCCGACGGGGGTAGTGGTCGGCGTGTGGTCGGCCGGACTGGTCTGCGGAGCTTGCTCGAGCACCACGTGGACGTTGGTTCCCGACAACCCGTACGAGGACACCACCGCCCGTCGTGCGTGATGCCCATTCGTCGGCCAAGACGTGACGGCCTGCGGTACGAAGAGGTTCGTCTGAATGCCGGCAAGGTCATCAGGCAGTCGGTTGAAGTGCAGATTTGGCGGAACCACACCATGCTGCAACGCGAGGATGGCCTTCATCAGCCCCAGTGCTCCCGACGACGCTTGGGCATGTCCGAAATTGGTTTTCACCGATGCCAGCGCGCACGGACCATCGGTGCCGTAAACGTTGGCCAGGCTTGCATATTCGATAGGGTCACCGACCGGGGTACCGGGACCATGTGCCTCGACCATGCCGACGCTGCGGGCGTCCACGCTGGCAGCACCCAGCGCCGCCCGGTACACCGCGGTTTGCGCAGTCTCCGACGGTGTCGCGATGTTCACGGTGTGGCCGTCCTGGTTGGCGGCCGTGCCACGCACCACAGCCAGAATTCGGTCACCATCGCGCAGCGCGTCGGGCAACCGCTTGAGCAGCAGCACTACGCACCCCTCGGAAGGCACGAATCCGTCTGCCGCGACGTCAAAGGCATGGCAATGTCCGGTGGGAGAGAGCATGCCTTGCGCTGACCCCGAAGAGAACTTGCGCGGGTCCAGTATGACCGAGGCGCCACCGGCGAAGGCCAGGTCGCTTTCGTGGTCATCCAAGCTGCGACAGGCCATGTGGATCGCGGTCAGACCTGACGAACATGCGGTGTCGACCGTAACCGCTGGACCGTGAACCCTCAAGGCATACGCAACGCGCCCGGACGCCATGCAGAATGTGGTGCCCGTGAACCCATAGGGCCCCTCCACTGAGTGGGCGTCGGCGGCCAGCAGTTGGTAGTCGCCGTGCGTCAGGCCGACGAAAACGCCGGTCAGTGAGTCGGCGATGGCCTCGGAGGTGAGCCCGGCGTGCTCCATGGCTTCCCATGACGTCTCCAGCAGCAAGCGGTGCTGCGGGTCGATCGCGGTCGCCTCCCGTTCCCCCATGCCGAAGAACTCGGCATCGAAGCCGGCCACGTCGTCCAGGAAGGCGCCCCACTTGGAGATCGACCGACCGGGCACGCCGGGTTCGGGGTCGTAGTACTCGTCAGCGTCCCATCGGTCCGCCGGAATCTCGGTGACAAAGTCGTCGCCCCGCAGCAACGCCTCCCACAACTGCTCCGGCGAGTCGATGCCGCCCGGCAGCCGGCAAGCCATGCCGATGACGGCGATCGGGCTAGCAGGTGCTTTCTCCACGGACCGGTTACCTTCCCCCCAACAGTGCTGTAGAGACGTGGTTATTTCCTGGTATGACGCCGAAGACTTCAGGGTGTGGCTCTCCCGGTGTGGCGCGTCTCGATTCCGTCGGCCCACGTCAGCGACCGTCGAATATGGCCTACGCCGGCCGCTATGCCAACGTAACGATGCACGGCGGAGCCGTATCGCGTTGTTGAGTTAACTGTTCAGAAGCGTCGCTCGAGTGAAGTACTTGGAAAGATCTAGTTAACATAAACACAGATGCCTGGCACCGACAACGACATAAACCCGAAACCGCATTGACATGGCTGGCGCGTCCTGGCGGATGAGAGGCTCATAGACTCTACGGACCCCACCGACTTCACCTCCTCGCAGCAAACATGCACGTCAGGCGCCAAAAAACGACGCGCGTGTCGCCACGCGGAGCCGTATTGCACACGCGTCCAGCGTACGCCCGTGGGATCTTACGGCAGTCCGAGCGTGATCGTACAGTTATTGCCCGATTAAATGTGCCAGTTACCGGGTGGGGGTATTACGGACTAAATTGTTGTTAACAATTACCTGAAATAGCCCTGAGAAAGCACTCATTATGCTCGATTATTTAAGATACTTACGGAAGGTTAGGTCCTGATATCTCAATCTAAGGGTTTGTACCAGCACCGACTGGGGTCATGACTGCACGACTGCCACGCGTGCTCGAAACCGCGGACTTAGCCGAGGATGCTCTGGTGCGCCGCCTCATTGACCCATCAGTGAACCACTCTTTACTGTGCCGGTATGTGCGACGGCGCGGTGGCGCGGGCGCTGGTACTGGAGAGCCCGCGTCACCTGGTCGTCCGGGAGTTTCCTGTTCCGATGCTAGGCGACGACGATGCACTGGTGCGGGTGGCCGCCTGCGCGTTGTGTGGGACCGACCACGAGCAGTACACCGGTGAGTTGGCCGGCGGATTCGCATTTGTTCCGGGACATGAGACCGTCGGGACGATCGCGGCCGACGTTGTCGTGGACGTCACCGCCAAGGCGCCGGCGGCCTTTGCACAGACGATTGCGCTGGCCCGTCCGGCGGGGACCGTCGTAGTCGCCGGCACCCGTGGTCTCGGCATTGATGCTCCCGGGTTCTCGCCGGATATGGTCGTGTTCAAGGAACTGCGTATCCTCGGCGCGCTCGGGGTCGACGTCACCGCCTACCGGGCCGCGGTCGAGCTGCTGGCATCAGGCCGATACCCATTTGAGAGCCTGCCCCGGCGCTGCGCAGGGCTCGACGAGGCCGACGACCTGCTCGCTGTGATGGCCGGCGAACGCGATGGCGCTGCGCCGGTGCACGGGGTGATCACGCCATGACTGACGCGCGCGTGCCCCGCCTGCCGGTCGACGAGGCCAAGGCCGCCGCCGACGAAGCGGGTGTGCCCAACTACATGGCCGAACTCGCGATCTTCCAAGTCTTGCTGAACCACCCCGTTCTGGCCCGCACCGTCAATGACCTGCTTGCCACCATGCTGTGGCATGGCACCCTTGACTCCCGGCTGCGTGAGTTGGTGATCATGCGCATCGGCTGGCTCACCGCCTCGGATTACGAGTGGACCCATCACTGGCGTGTGGCACGAGGCTTGGGTGTCTCAGCCGATGACCTGCTCGGTGTACGGGACTGGCAGGCCTACGACGGGTTCGGTCCCGCTGAGCGGGCGGTGCTGGCGGCCACCGATGACGTCCTACTTGACGGCGCCATCAGCGGCTCGACGTGGAGTGCGTGTGAACGCGAATTAGGCGCAGAGAAAGCCGTGCTCATCGAACTCGTCACCACCATCAGCGCATGGCGAATGGTTGCCTCGATCTTGCACAGCCTGCAGGTTGAGTTGGAAGACGGCGTCGATAGCTGGCCCCCGGACGGGCAGCCACCGCCAACGAGCGGGTAACCACTGCGAAGCCCCGCGCCTGGGTTCATCGCACGCTCAGCGCAGGATTCAGACGATCCGATACGTCTGCACGCCGTGGGCGACCACATTGCCCTCAACGTCGGTGGCTGCGATCTCGGTGAAAGTCAGCTCCTTTCGCCGCCGCGCCGTCCGGGCACGGCACAGCAGGTCGCAGCGCTTGGCCGCGCCGGTGTACTGGATGCTCATCGCGACGGTGGAGCCGCGCATTCCGCTGTCGAAGTCGTGGTTCGACCACGCCGCGGCGGCGCCTGCAGTGTCGATCACCGAGGCGATCACGCCACCGTGGAAGTAGGTGCCGTCGTTGGTGAGGTTATCTCGGAACGGCAGCCGGACGGTGACGTCGTCGGGTTCGTAGCGCTCGACCACGATCCCGAGCCACGCCAAGTACGGCGTCGTCGGCATCAAGTCGCGCACCGCTTGGCGGCGATTGTGCTGCTCGTCTGCAATCAGAGCCATGGTCGGCACCGTACCGGATTCGATTGACACATCAATCAGTAACTCGTAGCGTCGTGCCGTGCGAACCCGAGTCGCCGATCTGCTCGGCGTGGAGTTTCCGATCTGCGCGTTCAGCCACTGCCGCGACGTCGTGGCCGCGGTCTCCAATGCCGGCGGGTTCGGCATTCTGGGCGCCGTCGCGCACAGCCCCGCGCGGCTAGACACCGAGCTGAGTTGGATCGAAGAGCAGACCGGGGGCAAGCCGTACGGTGTGGATCTGCTGCTGCCGCCCAACTACGTCGGCGCCAAGCAGGGCGGGATCGATGCGGAGCAGGTCCGGGCGCTGTTGCCCGACGAGCATCGCGCGTTCGTCGACGACCTGCTCGCCCGATACGGCATCGCGGTGTCGCCCAACGATGAGCGCCGGGCGATCGTTGGGGGGCTTAACATTTCGCCGAAGGGATACCAGCCGTTGCTTGACGTCGCGTTCGCGCATGACATCCGGCTCGTCGCGAGCGCGCTTGGGCCGCCACCGCCCGATCTTGTCGAGCGGGCGCACGACAACGATGTTCTGGTGGCTGCCCTGGCCGGCACCACCGAGCACGCGCGCCGGCACGCCGCCGCCGGTCTCGATCTGGTGGTTGCGCAGGGCACCGAGGCCGGCGGGCACACCGGCGAGGTGGCGACGATGGTGCTGGTGCCCGAAGTCGTCGATGCCGTCGCTCCCCTCCCGGTGCTGGCTGCGGGCGGAATTGCCCGCGGTCGCCAAATCGCGGCGGCGTTGGCCTTGGGCGCCGAAGGCGTGTGGTGCGGATCGGTGTGGCTCACCACCGAAGAAGCCGAGACCACCCCGGTGGTCAAGGACAAGTTCCTGGCCGCAACGTCGTCGGACACGGTGCGGTCTCGGTCACTGACCGGCAAGCCCGCTCGCATGCTGCGGACCGCCTGGACCGACGAGTGGGAACGCCGCGACAGCCCCGAGCCGCTCGGCATGCCGCTGCAAACAGCGCTGGTCGGCGACTCGCAATTCCGCATCAATCAGGTCGCCAACCAGCCGGACGCAAAGGCCCGCGAGCTGGCGACCTACTTCGTTGGCCAGGTGGTCGGCTCACTGGACAAAGTGCGGCCGGCGCGGTCGGTGGTGCTCGACATGGTGTCTGAATTCATCGACGCCGTCGGACAATTGGAGCAGCTGGTCGACCGGTGAGGACGACCAGCAACGCGCCGACGCGCCGGCGCCGTGCCGTCAGCGAAGAAGACAAGTCTGCGCGCCGCGACGAGATCCTTGCCTCAGCCAAGAATGTCTTTGCGCGCAAGGGTTTTCACTCTACAACCATTGCCGACATCGCCAAAGAGGCCGGCTTGGCTTACGGATCGGTCTACTGGTATTTCGACTCGAAAGACGACTTGTTTCACGCGTTGATGGCGAGTGAGGAGCACGCACTGCGCGCACATGTCGCGGCCGCGCTCGGTTCTCACCCCGAAAACGAGAATGGCGAGGCGCCCTTTCGTACCGCGGTGCAGGCGACGTTCGAGTTCTTCGAAGCCGATAAGGCGACGGTCAAGCTGCTGTTTCGCGACGCATATGCGTTGGGTGACGGGTTCGAAAAGCACCTCGGCGGCATCTATGAACGGTTCATCGACGACATCGAAACCTTCATCGTTGCCGGCCAGAAGCGCCGCCAGGTGGTACCCGCACCACCCCGGATGGTGGCCTACACGCTGGCCGCGGTGATCGGCCAGTTGGCGCACCGACGGCTGGCCACCAACGACGGTGTGACGGCAGCCGAGGTCGCCGACTTTGTCGTCTCACTGGTCCTCGACGGACTGCGGCCTCGAGACGCGAGCCCAGCTCGCCCCCTCGCCGATCCCCAGCCCGCATCGTCGTCAGGTTGAAATGCCTGACTTGAGGTTCGTCATCGTCGGCGCCGGGATGGCCGGAGTGCTGAGCGCCATCAAACTGCGCGAGGCCGGGTTCACCGATATCACGGTGTACGAGAAAGCCGACCGGCTCGGTGGCACGTGGCGGGAAAACACCTACCCGGGCATAGCGTGCGACGTACCGTCGCACCTCTACACCTACACGTTCGCCCCCAATCCGGAATGGAGCCATGCGTTTCCGCCCGGGCCGGAGGTCCTCGCCTACTTCGAGAGCGTCGCGCGCCGCCACGGCGTCGACGCGTTGATCCGCTACGGACGTGAGGTGCGTCGCCTCGAGCACGACGGAAGTCGTTGGCTTGTAGAGATGTCCACGGGCGAACGTGACGAGGCCGACGTCGTGATAGCCGCTACCGGCGTGCTGCACCATCCGCGCTATCCCGACATCGACGGCCTCGACAAGTTCGGCGGCAGCGTGTTTCACAGCTCCCGCTGGGACCACAGCGCGCCCCTGGCCGGTGCTCGTGTCGGCGTGATCGGCACCGGCTCGTCGGCGGTGCAGATCGTCGGAGCCGTCACCGACGTCGTGGGGGAGCTACACCTTTTCCAGCGCACTCCACAGTGGATCCTGCCGGTGCAAAACCCGCCCGTCGACGACGGGGTCCGGGCCCGCTACCGGGCCGACCCGTCGGCGCTGACCCAGTTGCGCGCCGAACTCAACGTCAACTTCATCCAGAGCTTCGCCAACGCGGTCGTGGACGCCGACTCCCCCGCACTGAAGAATCTGGAGCAGCTGGCCCGCGCCAACCTCAACGACAGTGTGACCGATCCCGTGCTGCGCGAACGGCTGCGGCCGGACTACCGGGCCGGATGCAAGCGGTTGATCATCTCGCCGAACTTCTACGACGCCATCCAGCGGCCGAATGCGCACCTGGTCACCGAACGCATCTCCCGAGTCGAAGCCGACGGGGTGCGTACCGCCGACGGGGCGCTGCACTGCCTGGACACGCTGGTGCTCGCCACCGGCTTCCGGGTCGACCGCTTCCTGCGGCCGATGGAAGTCGTGGGCCGCAAGGGCGTCCGCCTCGACGATGTGTGGCGGCGGCGGCCGTTCGCGTACCTGTCGGTGTCGGTGCCCGACTTTCCTAACCTGTTCATGCTCAACGGGCCCAATGGACCGGTCGGCAACTTTTCGCTGATCGACGTCGCCGAGGCCCAGTTCAGCTACGTGATGCAGCTCATCGATCTGCTGCAGGCCGGCGAATGCCGCCAGATCAACGCCTCTCACCAGGCGACCACCCGATTCGAAGCCGAGCGCGTCAAAGCCGCGCAGAAGACTGTCTGGGTGACCGGCTGCCGCAGCTGGTACCTCGATGATCGCGGCGTTCCGGTGGCGTGGCCGTGGAGCTTCACCCGGTTCGGGGAGGCCATGCGGCGCCCGGTCCTCGACGACTACGAACTCCGATAGCGGACCTTTTCGCTGGCCACGCCGGGTTACCGTATGGAAGCCGTAAATTCACTAACACGCCAGGCCGAAATATTTGACCCGATCCGGTTGTTCGTGCATTATCGAGTCAGCACCTCGTTAGGTGAGGCGGCTACACGAATATAGGCCACTGACCCCGAACGTCGAGAGACGCCCCGGGTCAGGACAGCTCCTCCCGGCTTAAGGGTTGAGCCCAAGTGGCTTCCGGGTGACCGGACACGTCGTGTGGTGTCGAAGCTCTAGCGAGAGGGGTGCGGTTGCTGACGCCGACGGTCGTCGGGTTCTGCACTCCTTCAGTGCGCGTAATTAATGCGGGTTTCCGCACATGGCGTGGCGTAAGGAGGTGAGGGACTACATGAGTTCCAGTGAGAGTCCGGACCGATATCCGGATTCCGTTTCGTCCCAATCCGGTCTGCGGCACGCCGTTTTCAGCTGAGCTAGATGCGGGTGATGCCTCAGAAACCAGGCGGACGAGACGTCAAGAGTCCACAACGACCGTTTGATTCCCGTCTAGGAGGCAACCATGACCGCTGTTCTGTACGACGAAGTGGTAACGACGGCACCCGCGCCGCAGCTGACGCTGGTGTCGGCGCCGAAGCAAGTTTCGAAGCGGCGTAGCCAGCCGGTTGTTGCCGGAGGTGACCCGCTGGTCGACGGGGCTGCTCGTCTGTTGAGCGTTCCGTTGCGGCACCTGTACGCAGCGCTGTGGCGTGCAGGAGTGCTCGAAGTCGGGGCCTAGTCCGATGACTGGCGACCCAGCACTTCCCGTGTCCTATCGGCTTCTCTCACACCGCAGTCCCTGGTTGCCAGGCCGCTAACCGTTCTCCCCGCGGCCTGGCAACTTTCTGTTGGCGGTGCTGCGGACGCGCTTCCTCGAACGCGGCGCTCAGTAAACACCGGTTGCCTCCACTTTCACACTGAGCCGCTCGCCCACTCACTGCTCACACAGCTGCCGCTATCAGTGCGGTCAGGCCCGCTTTATAGGCCGGAAGGCTGTGGCGCCATCCGACGTCGATCGGCCCACCGCTGTCGACGGAAATTCCCGTGCCGACGTGTACATAGGGATCCGGCGGTACCAGGGGCACGATGTCGAGAAAGTTCACCACGCGAAAGCAGGATTGGATGGCCGCGTTGAAGGCCGCGGCGAAGTCAGCCAGCCCAACCCGTGGTCCGGCGAAGGTGATGAGCCGGGGTTTGAGGGTGTTCGGCGGCATGTTCAGCAAGATGTCGGGCGCGGCAAGCACAGCCAGCGCCGCGCCGAGACTGTGCCCGGTGACCAGGATTTGATCACACCCGGCGGTCGCGGTCGCCAGATTAGCGGCGATGCTGTTGCGGACGGTTTCGTAGACGTCCTGAAACCCGGAGTGCACGTTCCCGAATCCGCTGACCGGAGAATAGATTTCCGGCGCGACATCGATGTCAGCGAGCCACTCTGACAAGAGTGAGGTACCGCGAAAAGACACAAACGCGGTGCGACTGGTCGCGCTGCGGCCCATCAAACCGAAGATTCTGCTGTCCTTGACCATCGCCGTCATGGCGGGGTGCGGATCGCTCATCGCGGTGAGAACAGTGGCGTCGGCCTCGATCAGGGCGGTCTGGGTGAAGTCGGACGGCAATGCTGCAGGAACGCCGCCCATCACGGCGTAGGCCGCCGTCGCCAGCGGAAGAACCACGTCGCGAGCAGACACGGCGTCGAATTCCACAGGCCGCAGTCTACGAAGCACTACCCGGTTAGGCCCGGGAAATCGGCACAACTGGTGTCGGTGTAGGCAGTAGCGTTGAATACCACCCCGCCCAGCCCGGTCCGAAGGGAGCGCGCCATGGCGACTGATCTGACGCTCTATCTCGACGACGAGCCCGGCGAGCTGGCTCGAGTGGGCGATGTACTCGGCAAGGCAGGCGTTAACATCGCCGGCCTGTGCGCAGTGACCAGCGGGGGAGGGCAGGCAGAGGTACACATCCTGGTGCACGACGCCACACCGGCGTTCGAAGCGCTGGACGGCGCCGGAATCAAGATCGCAGAGGAGCAGGAGGTGATCGTCCTGAACGTCGAAGACCGTCCTGGTGCACTCGCCGACGTCGTCCACAAGCTCGCCACCGCGAAAGTCAACCTGGCGACCGCCTATCTGGCCACGAATACGCGCCTCGTGCTGGGGGCG
>JAFAQO010000420.1 GCA_019246375.1 Mycobacterium sp.
GAAACAGTACCGCGTTGCTGATGTCCTCTGGCTCCACCCAGCCGACCGGCAGGGTGTGCATCATCTGTGCGACGGCCTTCAGGTCGTCGGGGCCCGGGTTCTCCAGATCCGGGCGGAATAGCCTCATCGTCGGCTCGTTCATGAACAACGGCGTGTTCACGTTGGTGGGATGCACCGAGTTCACCCGAATCATGTGCTGGCCCAGCTCGACCGCGAACGTCCGCATCAGTCCAACCACACCGTGTTTGGCGGCCACGTAGTGACCAGTGTGCGGGTAGGCCTTGAGCCCGCCGACCGAGCTGGTCAAGATGATTGACCCGCCGCGGCCACCCGCCAGGATGTGTGGCACACCGGCTTTCACGGTCTTCCACACGCCGGCCAGGTTGACGTCGATCATGTCGGTCCAGTCTCGTTCGCTGGTTCTGTCCAGTGTCGCCCCACCGTTGCCGATGCCCGCGTTGGCAACGATGATGTCCAGCCGCCCCAGCTCCTCCACGCCGGTGTCCACCGCGGATTTGAGTGCGTCGTAGTCACGCACGTCGACTTCGGCGGTGTAGATGCGGCGATTATGGCCCTTGACGAGGTCGGCGGTCTCGGCCAAATCCTCCGGCGTGGAAAGCGGGACCTGAACACTTTCGATCGGCTTGCAGATGTCGACCGCAATGATGTCGGCGCCCTCCTGCGCCAACCGCACGGCATGTGCGCGGCCCTGACCACGGGCCGCGCCGGTGATGAACGCGACCTTGCCTTCGACTCGCCCAGCCATCGTTACCTCCCACTTATCTTGGATGCATTGCTGCTTACCGGATCACGGCCGGCATTGATTCCCATCCCCGCACCGTGGACGTCGGCGAGAGTGTCGCGTTGATGAGATCGATATCCCACTCGGGGAAGCGCTCCAGGATCTCCTCGAGAGCGATCCGTCCCTCCAGGCGGGCCAGCGCCGAGCCGAGACAGTAGTGGGTGCCGACGCTGAACGTCAGATGCTGGCGCACATCGCGGTGGATGTCGAAAACATCGCCGTCGGGCGGGAAATGGCGGTGATCGCGGTTGGCCGCGCCGATCAGCATCATCATCACGCTGCCCTCGGGCACGGTCTGGCCGTAGTACTCGACGTCGCGGGTCACATATCGCGCAACATGCGGCGCCGGCGGCTCGTATCGCAAGAGCTCCTCGATGGCACGCGGAATCAAAGACTTGTCCTCGACCAGCTGCCGCCGCTGATCGGGGTGCTCGGCGAGCACCTTGCCGGTCCAGCCGATCAGCCGCGTGGTGGTCTCGTTGCCCGCCCCGGCCACCACGTTGACATAGATGAGCAGTTCGTCGCGTGTTAGGCGTCGAATAGTGCCGGTCTCGTCTTCAAATTCGATGTGCAGCAGTTCAGTCATGATGTCGTCCGACGGATGCTCGGCCCGCCAGTCGATGTACCGGGAAAAGACCTCACCTGTGTCGAGGCCCTCGGACGCGATCGTCATCGGTTTGCCGACCTCGGTCCGCATCGTGGCGTTCGAGCGATCCCGGATGGCCTCCTGGTCACCCTCGGGGATGCCCAACAGCATGCCGATCACCCGCATCGGCATTTGAGCCCCTAAGTCGGCCACGAAGTCGAACCGGTCGGCGTCAACCAGCGAATCCAGGCAGCCAGCACAGAATTCGCGGATCTTGCTTTCCAGTTGGCTGATTTTGCGCGGCGTGAACATCCGCGCGAGCAACTTGCGATGGATATCGTGAACTGGTGGATCCTCGAAAATGAGGACCCCAGGCGGCATTTCGATATTGCATTTGATCAGCTCCAGAATCGCGCCCCGTGCCGAGCTGAAGGTCTGATGGTCGACCAGCGCCCCGTCGACGTCAGCGAAGCGACTTAGGGCATAGAAGTCGTGGTCATGGTTGTAGTACAGCGGCGCTTCCTCGCGGAGCCGACGGAACATCGTGTAGGGGTCGGCGTTGAGTTCGACGTTGTACGGGTCGTAGTAGACGTCGCTGGTGGCACTGATTGTCACGGATGTCGCCTCTCACCGGAACTGCGTTCTCACGAGCGTTGCGCGCAGCTGTCGCAACTCTGTCATCCGCTGAGCGAAAGTGTCAACGCCGGATCCGTTTGTGCTACCTATCGCTCTCACGATACAAGAATGGGATTCTCACGACGATGCACAAGAGGGTTTCTAGTTTTCCGCCGAGGTGGCGAACCCGCGTGAGCAGAAGTCCCACACTTCTTCGGCGGTGATGGGATGGACCGTGGCGTCGTCAGAGCCGCCACTGGACTGCGCAATGAACATGACCGTCTGCATCGTCATGGCGGCCATCCGCCTGGGATTGATGCCGTCGCGCAGCTCTCCAGCCTCGTCGGCCTTTTCCATCAGTTCTGCCAGCAAAGCAACCAGCGGGGCGTGGGCAACCTTCACCTCGGCCGGGTGGGAGACCAGCAATCGGGGCGCAAAATCAGTGAACAGCGGCCGCTTTGCGGTCGGGTCGGGCCGTGAGGCTTCGAACAGCAGTTGGACGGCCACCTTCAACCGATCGAGGGGATCAGAACGACTCACAGTGGCGGCGCGGATCTGATCCGCGGACCGGCTCAACGCGTCCTCGAAAAGGGCGAGCAGGAGCTCGTGCTTTCCGTCGAATTGCAGATAGAAGCTTCGCAGCGATTGGCGAGACCGGTCGACGACCTCCTGGACGGTGAAATCCGTGCTGCCCTTTTCGATGATGATGGCCTGGGCGGCATCCAGAAAACGTTGTACGCGTTGCGCTGCCCGCAGCTTGGCGGTCTTGATCGAGCGCTCGACCGCGCGCTGCTTCCAGGCCGGCTCTTCGCCGGGGTTGCTCACGGACGACCCAGACGGTTGCCCTGAGGGGAGAACATGATTGAACTCTACCGGAGAACGCCTTGCCATTCTCTGCTATACCCCCTGACCGGTGGCGTCGTGTTCGAGATTGTTACTTTCGCTTGATGAGAATAGTATTCTCTCACCCGCGTCCACGGAAGCAAAGGACTTAACTGCGGGGGCAATCGCCGGGGAGTACCCGTGCAGCTGACCTTCGATGCTGAGGTCGAGGCGTTCCGCGCCGAATTCATCGCATTTCTCGACGAGCATCTGCCCGAGGAAGCCGGGGTCGGGAAGCGGCCTCGCTCCTCTTCGGATATTCCGGATTGGGCGCGGCGGTGGCAGCGGCTGCTGTTCGACAACGGGTGGCTGTTACCGGGCAATTCACCGGAGTTCGGCGGTCGCAACGCCACGGTGTTGCAGCAGTATGTGCACGCAGAGGAATTGGCGCGGCGCCGTATTCACCACAGTTTCAATCCGCAGGGCGTGGGTATTGTCGCGGCATCGGTGTTGTCGTTTGGCACCGCCGAGCAAAAACAGCGATGGGCGATACCGATTCTGCGGGCCGAGATGACCGCGTCGTTGGGCATGAGTGAGCCGGGGTCGGGCTCGGATCTGGCGTCGCTGCGCACGCAGGCGGTGCGCTGCTCTGATTCGCAAGGTGATCATTTCGTGGTGAACGGGCAGAAGGTGTGGACGTCAGGTGCCCATGACGCTGATGTGCTGTTGACATTCGTGCGGACTGACTCAAATGCCCTGAAACACAACGGCCTCAGTGTGTTGTTGATCCCCACCGATACGCCGGGTGTGACGTGCCGGCCGTTCGCGTCGGCTTCTGATCGTGACGATCTGGATTTCAACGAGGTTTTCTTCACCGATGTGCGGGTGCCTGCAGAGAATGTGGTTGGTCCGCTGAATCAGGGTTGGCGGGTGGCAACCGGCTCCTTGGGACACGAACGCACGATGCTCTGGCTGGGATACGCCGACCGGCTACGGGAACTGCTGGCGGACTTTCAGCCGTCGAGCGTGCTGGAGCGCGACCAATACGCCACTTTGATTACGGATTTTGAGGCGCTGCGCTTACTGGGGTCCGCGGCGCTGGCGCGTGCCGACCGGGGCGAGGAGGATGTACCAGGCCTTTCGGTGCTGAAGCTGCTGGGTTCGGAGGCCCTACAGGCGGCATCCGAGCACGCATTGAGTGCTGCGGGCGCCGCTGGACTCGTCCATCCCGCCGTCACGGGCCCGTTCGCGCCGCTGAACCTGGATAGTCATTACGGCAGTTGGTTCGATCGCTACTTCCGCAGCTTCGCCGCCACCATTGCCGGAGGCACCTCGGAAATTCAGCGAAACATCATCGCCCAGCGGGTACTCGGCCTGCCTCGAAACTAACGGATGGCTACGGCTTGAGCAGCTTAGAGTTGCGTCAGCCGCGGCGCGGTTCGGCTGGCCCGCAGTAGGGCTCCGGCCTCGCGCGTGAGTTCTCTTGCGCTGCCTAGCAGTCCATCCAGAAAGAACGAGCGTTTCACATGACGATGTAACTCGTGCTCGGCGGTGAAACCGATCCCGCCGAGCACCTGCTGGCAGTGACGCGCGGCGGTCAATGCCGCCTGCCCGGCCGCTGCCTTGGCCAGCAGGGCCCCGAGATCGCCTGATTCGGGCGAGGCGACCTGCAATGTGGCCTCCGCGCCCTCGATGGCGACGAGCGTGTCGGCAAGCCGATGCCGGATTGCCTGGAAGGACGCGACGGGCCGGCCGAATTGCACGCGGTCTATAGCGTGCTGGCGTGCCAGAGACAGCATCGCCCGGCTGCTCCCGACCAGCCACCAGCCGAGCGCCCGCCGACCTGCGGCCAGCGGGATTGGATCGCCTTGAGGCACAGGATGGACCGGCAGCTCGTCGTCCAGTGCCGAACTCGACTGGCCGATGCGTTCCCACATGACCCAGGATCCGCCCGCGAACTGCAACGGCACAGTGCCGCCGCCGTCGCGTCCGGCTGCGCGCAGCACTACGTCGTTCAGCACGGGCGCGTGGGCACCGGTCTCGCCAAGCAGCCGAAACACCAAAGGAATTGCGTTATCCGGTATTTCGTCGAGCATTTCGAGCCAGCCCAAGCCAGCCAATGCCTCATCGAGTTCGCGGCCCGACACCGCGGTCATTGTCTTCCTCAAGGCGTCTTCCAGCAGCTGCAAGGACTCGGTGTCCACACTCACTCCTTGCCCAAGTCCAATAGCCGGCGAGCAATGATGTTGCGCTGGATCTCGGCCGTGCCGCCGTAGATAGTGGCAGCGCGCGAGTACAGGAACTCGGTGCGCCACTGCGATTCGTCGAGTTCAACCTGCCCGGGCAGCAAATCACGGACGGTGTTGAATAGCTGCTGCTCGGCCGTCGCAAGCAGCACTTTGTCGATGGAGGTCTCCGGACCCAGCCGCTGTCCGTCCGCCAGCCGATGCAGTGTTGCCCGGGAGCGGCAACGCAAAGTGTGTAGCGCCAAATACGCCGATCCCAGGTCGGACTCGCACGCGTCGTGCGCTTCTGCGATGAGCCGATCGAATCGTGAGTAGAGGTAAGCGATTCGCTGCCAAAAACAGGTGGAACGTTCATATGGCAGCAGGTCCATTGCGAGACGCCAGCCGTCACCCGGCTTGCCAAGCATCCGGGTTGCCGGGACCGCCACGTTGTCGAAGTACACCTCGCAGAACTCGTCGACGCCGTGCATCGTGCGCAGCGGCCGAATCGTGATACCGGGGGTGTCCATGTCGACGAAGAACGCGGTAATGCCGTTGTGGCCAGGCGCGGTGCGAGTCAGCAGGACGCATCGGGTCGAGTACTGCGCGAAGCTGGTCCAGACCTTCTGTCCGTTGATAATCCAGTCGTCGCCCCGGGGCGTCGCCCGGGTCGATAGCGACGCCAGGTCGCTGCCGGATTCCGGTTCGGAAAAGCCTTGACACCATTGCTCACGACCGCTGAGAAGTCGCGGCACCATTTCAGCGGCGAGTTCTGCAGGCGCGTAGTCGATCATCGTGGGGGCAAGCACCTCGACCATCGAGTACGGACCCGGTTCGGCGAGACCGCGGCCGACGACTTCCTCGCCGACGATCGCGCGGAGCATCGCGGGCCCGCCTGAACCGCCAACCTCAACGGGCCACCCGTACCGCATCCAACCGGCGTCGTAAAGCGCGGCGTGCACGCGGGCGAGCTGCCGCATATGGCCTTCGAGCGAACGATCCGGTCCGGGGCTCAGGTCGTGGTCGTCGAGCCAGGCACGCAGATCCGTCCGGAACTGCGCGACATTCATGCAAGTGGACGTCCGACAGCGTGGGGGCGTCCGGAGTCGTGTGCCCCGCTGCGGCGGATAAACGTCATGGCGCGTGTCTTCAGCCGCCAGCCGTCGGGCGTGCGGGTGTAGGTGTCGTTGTAATAGCCGATCCGCATGTCGTGGGTGGCGTGGTCGATAAAGCACAGCGGCTGGGTCCCGGATGCGGTGTCACCGGTCAGCTCGATCACCGGGGTGCCGGTGAGGAACAAGCCCTTGGGGGCGGCTTCTACCAGCACGGGAAATCGCTCCAGTGAATATGTCTCGCCGAAGGCGCTGTAGGTGCCGTCCGGGGTGAAGACCGCGATCAGGCCCTCGATGTCTTCCTGGGTAATGGTGACCGCGTACCGCGCGAGCAGTTGCTGTATCTCGACGAGGTCCTCAGTTCTTGTCGACATAGACCTTGCCGCCTTTCATGACAAAGCTCACCTTCTGGGTAACGCCGATGTCGGATAGCGGGTCTCCGGGTACTGCGATGACGTCTGCGAGCAGCCCCTCGGCAAGCCGGCCGCGGTCGGTGACGTCAAGCAATTCGGCGGCCGTGACCGTCGCCGCGCGCAGCACCGCCAACGGCGGTAGCCCCCAATCAACAAGGGTGACAAGCTCGTCGGCGTTGCGGCCGTGCGGGATCGCGGGCGCGTCGGTGCCCACCGCGATCTTCACGCCGGCTTCGTGAGCAGCCAGTATCGATATGCGCGACTTCGGGAACATTTCGGCGGCCTTGGCCTGCAGCTCGGGCGGAGCCTGCGAGACGTCCATGGCGTCGGCCAGCCGCCGAGTGCTCACCAGGAATGTGCCGTGCTCGACCATCATCGCGATCGCTTCGTCGTCGATCAGAAAGCCGTGCTCGATGCAGTCGATACCGGCCATCACCGCGTGCTTGACCGCGTCGGCGCCGTGCGTGTGCGCCGCGACACGCAGGCCCCGCCGATGCGCCTCGTCGACGATCGCGCGCAGCTCATCATCTGAATAGTGTTGTGCACCAGGCGGACCGGTCAGCGACATCACGCCGCCCGAGCAGCACACCTTGATCAGCTGGGCGCCGTGTTTGATCTGGTAACGCACCGCCTTGCGGATCTCGTCAATTCCGTTGGCGATGCCTTCCTCGACTGTCAAGTCCAGCACATGCGGTGCGAACGCCGCGAACATCGTCGGATCCAGATGACCGCCGGTCGGAGTGATAGCGTGCCCGGCCGGCACCACCCGTGGCCCGTCGATCCAGCCGGCGTCGATGGCCTTGCCGAGTGCGACGTCGAGCAGATACCCGCCGGTCTTGACGAACAACCCGAGGTTGCGCACGGTGGTGAACCCGGCCCGCAGCGTGCGGCGGGCGTTACCGACCGCACGCAGCATCCGCGTCGGCGGATCGTCCTGCACTTGCGAGAGCCCCGGTTTCTCCCCGCGGCCGCCCATCAGCAGGTTGACCTCCATATCCATCAACCCGGGGAGCAGGATCTGATCACCGAGGTCGACGATCTCGCCCTCGGGCGCGCCACCGACGCCGACGATCCGGTCGCCCTCGACCCGCAGCACGCCGGGCCGGACAACCTCACCGGCGTCGACGTCAAGCAGCCCGGCAGCCTTGATCGTCAACATGTTTCAGATCACCGGCTCCCGGATGCAGTCGAGGTAGGTGGCGCCACTGTCGGGCACCCTAGGCTGTTTCCACGCCTCGATCGGGAACGACACGTTGATCAGCGACTGCATCATGTGCATGAGTGTCCGTGCGTCCTCGGGCAGCTCATCGAGCGGAAACCGGTCGCAGTAAGCGATCACGTCTTCCATGCGCGGGAATGCGGCGTCATAGAACGCCTGCATCTCAGTCATGGAGGATGCGAGCCGCTTCGCGTAACGTTCGGGTTCGGTGGCCAGGTCCCAATCCAAGTATGGCTCGAGGTCGGCGAATTCAGCCGGCAGCTTACTTGTGGTGGCCATTGTTGCGGTACTCCTTCACATAGTCTCCAGCAACCTTGTGCAGGCTGCGCAGCAGGATCTCCTGATCGCATAGCAGGAAGTCGCGGACCACTTTGGTGCCGATCATGGTTTGGGTGGCTTCTAGCGTGTTGGCGTCCTGCAACGCGTACTCCTTGAACGTCACCGCCGCCAGCTCCTGGGCCAACCGTTCCCGCGCATTGCGCGGGGGAACGAAATACATCGTGCCCTCGAAGATGTGCTTGTCCACGGCGGTTGGCCAGTAGTGGTAGGTGAGATACCAGCCCGGCGCCCAGATCAGCAGCATGAAGTTGGGAAAGAAATGCCAGGAATCGATGCCCCACTGCGGCGCCCTGGCCGGGTTAACGCCGGGCGGCAGCTGGTCGAGCTGCTTAATGACGTCGGGGCGGTCCCAGGGGCCGAACAGCCCGCTGCGCAACACCCGGTCCATCGGCTTGACCATGTTCAGGTCCGGCGGCGGGGCCTGACCGCCCCATACGGAGACCATTCCGTGCGGGCTCGCCACCTCGTAGTGCAGCGCCTCGAAGCCGTGCTTTATGATCTTGGCGGCTTCTTCCTTGGTGTACTGCTTCTGGTGCAGTACGGGTGCATGGTAGAACTCGGCGAACGCATCGATGAACAGCTTCCAGTTGCTGCCGACCTCGGCCTTGTAGGAGTAGACCTCGGTCATCTCGTGGAACGGGTAGCCCTCGATGCCCTTGGCCAATGACCCCAGGTACTCCGTGAGGGGCTGCGCATTCTGGTCGAGGTTGACGAAGATGAAGCCTTCCCACACCTCGCAGCGCACCGGTACCAGCCCGTACTGGCTCTTGTCGACGTCGAAGAACTCGTTTTCCTGCTGGATGAAGGTCAGCTCGCCGTCGAGGCTGTAGCGCCAGGCGTGGTACTTGCACGTGAACCGCCGGCAGGTGCCCGACGTTTCCTCGTGCGGAAAGTCGTTCCACACCAGCTTGTTTCCGCGGTGGCGGCATACGTTGTGAAACGCCTTGACGGACCCGTTCTTGGTCTTGACGATGATGACCGACATGCCCGGGCCGGCCGATGGCAGCTCCTTGGTGAAGTAGCTGCCCGTGCGCGGCAGCCGCTCGACGCGACCGACGTTGAGCCACGTCCGCTTGAAGATCGCCTCGCGCTCGGCTTCGAAGAACGCCGGGTCGACCGAGTCGGTGTAATCGACAGGCGCGGTCCCTAGTTCCGGATAGTTCGCGGTCCAGCTGCCGGCAGTCGGCTTGACGAAGTGTGCCACGGTTCTACCTCTCTTGTTCGACTTTGACGCCAAAGGT
>JAFAQO010000629.1 GCA_019246375.1 Mycobacterium sp.
CCGTGCCGCGCCCCCGGCGATCGATCTCCCCGGCCAGCAGCTTGACTTTGCACGTCCCACAGAACCCTTGCTGGCACGAATACGGGGTTGCCGGCTCGTGGTCGAGCATGACGGCAAGCGCGGACCGGTTCGCCGGCACGCTGAGCACCCGCTGCGAGCGTGCGAGTTCCAGCTCGAAGGGGATACCGTCGACGACCGGTGGCGGACTGAACCGCTCGTAATGCAGTGGCGCAGCGACGTGAACGTCGCGAGCCGCACGGACCGCTTCCAGCACGGCGCTCGGCGCGCACACATAGACAGCCGTCTTCGGCCCCGCGCCGGCCAGCAACTCATCGGTGCTTGGGAATCGGCCGTGCTCGTCGTCGGCCCACACGGTAACCCGCTCGGGGTCCACCGCCGTCACCTCGCTCAGCAGCGGCATGTCATCTCGGCTTCTGCCAGCATAGATTGCGCGCCAATTGATTCCGTGCTGCTGAGCCACCCGAATCATGGGCAGGATGGGTGTCACCCCGATGCCGCCGATCACGAACAGCACGTCCTGTTCATCGGTGACGAGATAGAACGCGTTGCGGGGACCTTCGAAAAGAAGCGTGTCGCCCACGTCGAAGATATCGTGCATCTCGATGGAACCGCCTCCGCCGTCGGCGATCCGGCGCACGGCGATGCGGTAGTCGGTGCGCCGCCCGGGTGGACCGCACAGCGAGTACTGCCGGCGGCGGCCCGACGGCAGCCGGACATCGATGTGCGCGCCCGGTGTCCAGGACGGCAGCAATCCGCCATCGGGGTCGGCCAACGTCAAAGCGACCACGTCGGGGGTGAGCAGTTCGCGTTTGGTGACCACCGCGGTGTTGGTGCGCTGGACCGGTGCTATCTGAGATGGCGTCCACCGCGACGCCGATGCGAAACCGCGGAAGAGCGCACCCACGCCCCACAATGCGGTTAAGACGCGGTCGTGCTTGCGGCGACCGTACAAGTCGGCGGGTCTACTGCTCCAAATAGTCTGCGTCACAGTGCGTTTCCTATGTCTGTCGAATGTCGAACCGCGCAAACAGCCGAACCAGCGAGGGACTGATGCGGCGCATCGCGTAGCCGACCCTGGACTCGGCGGCGATCGGCAATACCGCCGGGCCGGTCCGGACCGCCTTGACGATCGCCTTCGCGGTGGCTTCCGGGGTGAAGTTACGACGCCGATACGCCGCGTCGGCCTTTTGGCGCGCGCGCTCCTGCTGTTCGGCCGTCATGCCCGCGTAGATCGTGCTCTTGGCGATATTGGTGTTGACGAACCCGGGGCATACCGCCGTCACGGTGATGCCCTCGTCGGCGAGGTCGGCGCGCAACGATTCGCTCAACGCAAGCACCGCGGCCTTCGTGGTGCTGTAGGCGACCATGGATTTCGACGGCAGGAACGCTGCGGCGGATGCCACGTTGATAATCGTTCCGCCCTGGCCGCGCTCGACCATCTGGGCACCGAACGCTCGGCTGCCGGAGATAACGCCGCTCACATTGACCCCCATGATGGTGTCCCACTGCGCCGACGTCGTCTCCAAGAACCGGCCCGCCATTGCGATGCCGGCATTGTTCACCAGGATGTCGACCACACCATGCTTGTTGTGCACTTGTGCTGCAAGGTTATTCATCGCCGCTTCGTCGCTGACGTCGACCTGATAGACCGCGGCCTCGGCCCCGGCCGCCCGGACGGCCTCTGCAGTGTCGTTGGCCGCCGCGTGATCTCGGTCGACCACCACGACGATGGCCGCACCCTGGCGGGCTAACTCGACTGCGGTGGCACGTCCGATCCCGGCGCCCGCCCCGGTGACCAGCGCGAGTTTGCCTGGTACGTCACGGGGACCGGTGTGGACGACGGATTCGCTCTCCGTCGCTGTGCCGCCGACGACTCGGTCGACCCACTCGCTCGTCAGCCTGGCGATGACGTCGGGACGCGACGTGACCACCCAGTGCCCGCCCTCGATCGAGACGACCCTGCTTCCCGGCGGAATCGAGCCGGTAAACCGCTGCAGGGCAGGCGTCACGAAGTAGTCCTTGCGCGCTACCAGCACCTGCACCGGGACGTCTGTCTGCGGCAGGTGCGCCCCGGGCACGAAAAACGGCGCCGGCATGTTGGCGCGGTAAAGGTTGAGCCCGTTGATGTAGTCGTGAGTCGACCGGGGCGACGGGCGGCGCTGGCTGCGGGTGCTTGATCGGCCGATACGTTCAACCGCCTCAAAAATCTTCATGGTCGCTCGGGACCGGATCGCAACCTCGGGCGCACCGGGGCACAAAAAGAACCAGATGTACGTGGAGCCCAAAATTTGTCTGGCGACGTCGGCCACGGCGCGCGGGGTGCGCGGTGACCGCAGAAAGCTGCCCGCATAATTCAGATGCGGCCCGGAGATCGACGTGAGCGAGGCGATCTTGCCCATTACCGAGTCGTCGGTGACCGCCGCCCAGCACTGGATCGAGCCCCAGTCGTGGCCCAACAGGTGGACCTCGTCCACCCCGAGGCTGTCGATCACCGCGCCGATATCG
>JAFAQO010000632.1 GCA_019246375.1 Mycobacterium sp.
GGTGTCTGGTCAGACGCCATCAACCAAGAGCGCCAAGGCGTTTCTCACCACGCTGACCGCCCGCAAGCGGGTACTGGTCGTGATCGGTCGCAGCGACGAGACCGGGGCGAAGAGTGTGCGCAATTTGCCCGGTGTGCACGTCCTGGCGCCGGACCAGCTCAACACCTATGACGTGCTGCTCGCCGACGACGTGGTGTTTTCCGTTGAGGCGCTCAACGCTTACATCGCCGCCAACACCAAGACCGCCGAGGAGGTTTCGACCTGATGGCCACCATCAGCGACCCCCGCGACATCATCCTGTCCCCGGTTATCTCGGAGAAGTCGTACGGGCTGATCGACAACAACGTCTACACCTTTCTGGTGCGCCCGGACTCCAACAAGACGCAGATCAAGATTGCGATCGAAAAGATCTTCTCGGTCAAGGTGGCGTCGGTGAACACCGCCAACCGGCAGGGCAAGCGCAAGCGCACCAGGACCGGCTATGGCAAGCGCAAGAACACCAAGCGGGCCATTGTCACCTTGGCGCCGGGTAGCAAGCCGATCGACCTGTTCGGAACACCGGCGTAGCCGCGAAGAGAAAGACTGAGCAACATGGCAATTCGCAAGTACAAGCCGACGACTCCCGGTCGTCGCGGTGCCAGCGTCTCCGACTTCGCCGAGATCACCCGGTCAAATCCGGAGAAGTCGCTGGTGCGCCCGCTGCATGGCCGCGGCGGGCGTAACGCGCACGGCCGGATCACCACCAGGCACCGGGGTGGCGGACACAAGCGTGCTTACCGGCTGATTGACTTCCGCCGCAACGACAAAGACGGGATCAACGCTAAGGTCGCCCACATCGAGTACGACCCGAACCGTACGGCGAACATCGCGCTGTTGCATTACGGGGACGGCGAAAAGCGGTATATCATTGCACCACATGGTCTTTCACAAGGCGATGTGGTGGAGTCCGGTGCCAATGCCGACATCAAGCCGGGTAACAACCTCCCGTTGCGCAATATCCCGGCCGGTACCTTGATCCACGCGGTGGAGCTGCGGCCAGGTGGTGGCGCGAAGCTCGCGCGGTCGGCCGGGTCGAGTATCCAGTTGCTCGGTAAGGAAGCCAGCTACGCGTCGCTGCGGATGCCAAGTGGTGAGATCCGGCGTGTCGACGTGCGCTGCCGCGCCACCGTCGGCGAGGTGGGCAATGCAGAGCAGGCCAACATCAACTGGGGCAAAGCCGGTCGGATGCGCTGGAAGGGGAAGCGACCGTCGGTCCGCGGTGTGGTGATGAATCCGGTGGACCACCCGCACGGCGGTGGCGAGGGTAAGACCTCCGGTGGTCGCCACCCGGTCAGTCCGTGGGGTAAGCCCGAGGGGCGCACCCGCAAGCGCCACAAGCCCAGTGACAAGCTCATCGTCCGACGCCGGCGCACCGGCAAGAAACACTCGCGCTAGTAAGCCAGGAGCAGCGAATCATGCCACGCAGCCTCAAAAAGGGACCATTCGTCGACGACCATCTGCTCAAGAAGGTCGACGCGCAGAACGAGAAGAACACCAAGCAGGTCATCAGGACCTGGTCGCGCCGGTCGACCATTATTCCGGATTTCATCGGTCACACGTTCGCCGTCCACGATGGACGCAAGCATGTGCCGGTGTTCATCACTGAGGCGATGGTCGGCCACAAACTCGGCGAGTTCGCGCCTACGCGCACCTTCAAGGGACATATCAAAGACGATCGAAAGGCCAGGCGGCGATGAGCGCCCCCACTGAATTCCCTTCTGCGACCGCTAAAGCGCGGTTCGTGCGGGTCTCGCCGTCCAAGGCGCGCCGGGTGATCGATCTGGTGCGCGGCAAGCCCGTATCCGTGGCGCTCGAGATTTTGCGCTGGGCGCCACAGGCAGCAAGTCAGCCGGTGGCCAAGGTTATCGCGAGCGCTGCGGCGAACGCCGAGAACAACAATGGGCTCGACCCGGCAACCCTGGTGGTGGCCACGGTCTACGCCGACGACGGGCCGACCGCCAAGCGCATCCGTCCGCGTGCTCAGGGCCGCGCTTTTCGGATCCGCAGGCGTACCAGCCACATCACCGTGGTGGTGGAAAGCCGGCCGGTCAAGGATGAGCGCCAGCAGTCGTCGCGGGCCCGCCGGGCGCAGGCCAGCAAGGCAGCCGCTGGGAAGGCGGCGCCAGTAACGAAGGCGCCGGCGAAGAAGGCGCCCGACACCACGTCGGCAGTAAGTGCCGAAACGACTTCCGAGGCTTCTGAAGCGAAGGGAGGCTCGCAGTAGTGGGCCAGAAGATCAATCCGCACGGCTTCCGGCTGGGTATCACCAC
>JAFAQO010000191.1 GCA_019246375.1 Mycobacterium sp.
GCGACGGGTGCCGCAAGTCCACGATGGGGTCGTTGGGAACCCGGTGCCGCCCGGACAGGTTCAGAAAGTGTGCCCCTGGCACTCTCCGCCCGGTCACTGGTTTGCGGGTCCACACGGGATACCATGCACCTAAAATCGCTTTTAGTATCCCCACGAGTAACACGATGGTCGCCTTGCTTATTCGGCGAGGCGGCCACCCTTGTATCGAGGGTCTGAGTATGCGAGCATCCGCGCCGGTGGGACCCTCCACGGGGTAGCGCATCTTGAAGGGCAATGCAGGCCGAGAGAAGTAGTCTTATCCGGTCACGGGCCAGTGCTGTAATCGATGCCCGATCGTGACTACGGTGCAGGTGTCGGTCGATCCAGCGCTGTCGCCGGCGAGCTGTTCGGCGTTGGCGTCGCACCAGTTTCGGTAGGCCCCGTGCCTACGTTGTAGACGGTGGGCACGTCGGTCCAGCAGCAAGCGCTCCCGGCCGGGCAGCAGGTCGCGGTCGGCGCGGCGACGTTGTGGGCGGCACGGGGCTGCGCGCTTGGGGCATACCGGGTTCGCGTTGTGGCTAGACACCGAGCATGACTTTGCATGCCGGCGCCTCACTTCCCATTGAATCCCTGCAAGCGTGGCCGACACCATTCCCACCGATTGCCCCGGAGTGTGCCCGATCGCTAGGCGACAACTGGACACAGCCGCGACGCTGAGCGGCCCGCGTTAGTCCACTTGTCGCCGGCCCACCCGATGATGGCGGTTCGGCGGCTTGACAGCGCGTGCAAGGGGACTCAGTCGCCCTCTCCCTTGCCTCCTCCCTTACCCTTCTTTCCTGGGTGCCACGGCGGCGGTGGCGGCTCCGGGGCGAGTGTGGTGGTTGACGGTGTGGTCGTGGTGGTGGTTGTGGTCGGAACCGGCGTCGTCGTGCTGGTTACAGGTGTCGGCGGCGACGACGATGGCCAGTCAATCGCGAGCAGGATGACCGCGAGCGCGACGGCGAACACCGCGCCAGCTGCCAGCAGTTTGCGCGCCCGACTGGTCTCCCTGATGGCGGTGATCATCGGCGCGTAGGTCGGCGGGGGCAACGGCGGGTCAAGCACCCGGGTTGCGGGCCGCACCGGCGCCGCCTTCAACGGCTCACCGCCCAAAAGGGCGGCGCGCATCTCCCGCGCGCTGCTGAACCGCCGTACGCGGTCGCGTGCCATGGCCCGCTCAACCACGGCCGCCAATGCCGGCATGACGTCCGGCCGCAGCGCCGCGATGGGTGGGGGTTGTTCCGTCAGGATGGCACGTGCCAACGCGCCGATGTCTTTCTGAACGAAGGGTCTGCGACCGGTCAGCGCCTCATAACCGACCACACCGACGGCGTAGATGTCATCGGATACGGTCGCCGGCTCTCCCGCCAATCGCTGGGGGCTCAGGTAGGCGATCGTGCCGACGATCTGTCCCGTCATGGTGTACGCCGCCTCGGCGGTCTTGGCAATGCCGAAGTCCGCGATCTTCACACCACCGGACCCGCTGAACAGGAGGTTTCCCGGTTTGATGTCCCGGTGCAGGATTCCGGCATCGTGTGCGAGCGCTAACGCTGCCAGGACGTCGCCGAGCACATCACGCACCAGTGGTTGGGGCAGCGGGCCTCGGGCGATCTCATCAGCCAGCGACGCCCCGGGTAGTCGCTCCATCACGATGAACGGAATGCCGTTGTACTCGCCGCTGTCGTACACGACCACGATGTGCGGACTGGCCAGGGCGCCGGCTGCTCGCGCCTCGGCCTCGAAGCGCAGCCGGTTCTCGGGCACGGCGGTGAGGCCGGGATGCAGCAGCTTAACGGCGACCGCCCGCCGCAGACGACGGTCCCATGCTTCGCGGACCTCGGCCATGCCACCGCGACCCAGGACGTCTCCCAGCTCGTAGCGGCCACCAATGACCTCGCCCGCCTCCATCAACAAAACGCTAGCCTCTGGAAAGGGAGCGTAAAAATGCGGAATCCGGCACGGGTCTGGGGCCGCGTGCCACTGCCGACCATCGACGAAGTCCGCTATATTTCGCGCTGCCCATCCAGCCGCTGGAAGCCCCGGACATCATGATGGCAACGGGCTGCCTTTCGGTGTTGTCATCGGAGCGGATGGACGGCGCCACCTGCGGGCGGAGGGTAAGGACCTCGACAGGCTTAACCGGCTTCCACAGTGCTCGCCAAGAACCGGTCACCGCGGGAAGTAAGCCGTCATCGCAGATGGGAGGATCGGTAATAACGGCTCTTGACGCCGTCAAGACCCGAAAACGAAACCGCAGGTAAGAAGCGGTACCGAGACGGAACGAGACGAAGCGAAACCGCAGATAAGCACGCATTTCGCCTGGTAGAGCGGCGGGTTCGATTCCCGGCAGCTCCACAGGAAACATGCTGGTCAGGACGACAAGTCATGTTCACGCGTTGAGTGATCTGGTTTCCGCTCATGGCGTTGTCGGGACCGGTTTGCAGCTCGCCTGATTTCGGGGCGAGAATACAAGTTCCGCTAGAAAGGTTGATGAGGCGTGGCCGAACAGATGCCCGACGTAGAAAACATCAAATCGTTCAACAGCGGGCTCATCGAGGACTTTCGCGCCAACGGTGGCAAGGTCAGCGGCAAGTACAAAGGAGCGAACCTTCTGCTGTTGACGACGACCGGGGCAAAAACCGGACAGCCTCGCGTTACCCCGCTGGCATACTTCCGGTTCGACGGCAAGCTGATCATTATCGGATCGTCTTGGGGCGCCCTATCGCACCCGGCATGGGTGCGCAATCTAAGGGCAAATCCTTCGGTGCATGTTGAGGTCGGCACAGAGTCTTTCGACGCGACGGCGCGCGAGTTGCCGGACGCGGAGCGCGAACCTGTGTGGGCTCAGGTCGTCGCCACGGCGCCGGTCTTCAGCGAGTACCAATCCAGGACCGATCGCGTCATCCCATTGTTCGAGTTGCAGGCGTCAAGGTGATCGCCCGATGACTCGCCCCGAGAAGCCGATTAGGGTTGATTCATGGGTGGCGAGTTCATCGAAATCCGGATAACCGACCCCCTGGAATTCACCC
>JAFAQO010000316.1 GCA_019246375.1 Mycobacterium sp.
ACGACGGTGGCGCACCAGTCGGCGGTGCCGTCTTGGGCACCGGTGTGCCATTGGGCACGATCTCGCAGGGGCCCACCGAGTTTGGTGCACCCACGTGGCTACTGCTCGGGTTTGGTGCACCCACGTGGCTACTGTGACATCCCGCCAGGGACAGCATCACCGCAACGAGCAACGCACCAACTCGCAAAGCGACGCTTAACAAAGTGAAATCCGTTCCCACAGCAGGCATGCGCAAGTGATGATTAGGGCATATCCACGATAAGCGGCCTGCTTGGACACGTCCCAGTCGGTCATCCGGTGCGATAATCAGCCCTGCCTCCCATGTATGGAGGAGTACGACGAATCGCCCTCAGTCACCGCGCCCAGATAACCGAAGACACCGGCCGACGAGATGGTGCTGCCCGCACCCGGATAGGTGTGGCCCATGACGCTGGCCGTGTTGTTACCGGCGGCGTAAAGGCCTTCGACGATGGATCCGTCGTCGCGCAGAACACGCGCCTTTTCGTCGGTGATCAGGCCGCCTTTGGTGTTTAGGTCGCCGGGATAGATTTTAAGAGCCCGGAAAGGTCCTTTCTCGATGGGGCCGAGATTCGGGTTGGGTTTTACCAACGGGTCGCTGTAGTACCGATCGTGGACGGTGCGACCGCGGTCGAAATCCCTATCGACGCCCTCGCGGGCGAAGCCGTTGAAGCGCTCAACGGTCGCGAGAAAGGTTTCCTTGTCAACGCTCATTTTTCCGGCTAGTTCCGCAAGGGTAGCGGCCGTTACTAATTCGCCCTTTTCTTCGAGCTTCTTCGCCGTGCCGGGAACCGCTAATGTGGGTTTCACAAAATGTGTCTTGTGTCGGCGGTCCATTACCCGCCACGACGGAATTGCGGGCGTTTTTTTGTCGTGTTCGAACATGTGATGGCCGAAGTCGACGTAGGGCTCGGATTCGTTCAGATAGCGGCGGCCCTGCTGGTCGACCACGATGCTCCACGGATCGGAGCGTTCATTGAGCATGAACCGGTGCTCGTCGCTGCCGTCGGGTGTTTCGGAGGTGGTGCCCCACCACGCGTCGTCCATCATGGCCAGCGCGCCCCCGGCCTTCTCGCCGATCTCGATACCCTGGCCCAGTTGGCCGTCCGGAGCGCTCGACCAGCCCTCGATCCCGTGGTACTTCTTGCGCCATTCCTTGTTGCGCGCGAACCCGCCCGCTGCCAGCATGACACCGCGTCTCGACCGGATACACAGCCTTTGGCCTTCTTTCTCCACAATCGCGCCGACAACTCGGCCGTTGTCGACGACGACTTCCTTAAGCGGGGAATTCAGCCAGACCGGTGTCTGCTGACGCAACACAATGTGCATGAGCGATCCGGCCAGCGCTCCACCGATGCCGTACCGCAGCCGACCGGTCAACAGGCCAAAGACCATGCGAAACACAAAACGCACTCCGCGCGGGAACCCACTCGGCGTCGACCAGGCGCGGGAGAGCAGCCAGTAGTCATCAATCATCAGCGGCACTGGAATGCTGACCCGCATGGTCTTGCGCCACTCGCCGAGTTTGCGCACGTTGAACGGCTTGACTTCGACACACCGGCCGACCCGCCCGCCGGGAAGGTCGGGGTAGTAGTCCGGGTAATCCTTGGTGCGCACCCAGGCGACGCCCTCATTGGCAAGCATCTCCATGTACGCGGGGATGGCGTCCAAAAACGCCAGCTTGCGCTCGTGACTGGTCCATGGCCCGACGTTGCCGATGGTCTGCTCCATGTATTCGAGCGCCGCTTCGTCCGAGTCGTCGACGCCCGCTTCCTTCATTAACGGATTGTTCGGCGCCCATAGAAGGCCGCCAGAAATAGCAGTGGTTCCCCCCCATTTGTCGGTGCTCTCGATGACCAGGGTGTTCAAACCGTTTAGTTTGGCCGTGATCGCCGCACTCAAGCCCGCGACACCCGTACCGACGACAAGGTAGTCAATTGTTTCGTCCCATTCCTGAAGCATTCGCGATTCTCTTCCTCGTTGTTGTAGTTGTTTTCGCGTCACTATCCGCAGACGAAACCGCTACGTTTTGAAGGCGATGGGGGGCTCGTCGGCCCGCTCAGTCCGATAACCGGTTTCCACGGCGCCGGCGGGCGCAATGGGCAGCGTGCATCGCACAGGAACGACCGGGAGCTCACCGGATTCGCCGGTGGTGGATGTCGTCATCACCGCTCCGTTCCGAAAGACGAGGAGTGGTCATAACCGACAGTTTGGCTGTCAGTTTCTTCCGACTGTAGGACGGACCAGAATGACAGTCAAGCTGGCAGTTAGTACGCTCGGAGGGTGGCCACGTTCACCGATCGACGGTTACGCGCCGACGCTGCGCGCAACGCCGAACGCATCGTGGCCGCCGCCCGAAAGGTCTATGCCGACGTCGGCCCCGACGCGTCACCCGACGCGATTGCACGCAGTGCGGGCGTGGGCGAACGCACGCTCTACCGCCGATTTCCCACCAAGGCAGACCTACTTCGCGCTGCGCTCGAAAGCGTCGCCGAAGACCTCACTCCCGCGATCGAGAAGGCCCGCGAGGACAACGACCCCGTCCGCGCCATCGCCGGCCTACTCGAGGCGGCAATATCGCTGGCTGCCCGAGAACACAACATCCTCGCCGCCGCCAGACGGCTGGGACCGCTGACCAACGACTTCCCGGCACCGCTCTATGAGACGCTTCACGACCTGACCCGCCGCGCACAACGAGGCGGCCTCATCAATGCCGACATCGTCGCCGAAGATCTGCCGCGAATCATCGCCATGCTCCACAGCGTGCTGCCCACCATGGATCCCGCCAGCGACGGCTGGCGCCGCTACGTCACTTTCATTCTCAACGCGATGTCCACC
>JAFAQO010000526.1 GCA_019246375.1 Mycobacterium sp.
AGGTTCGTCCGCGAGTGCGCCCGCGTGCTGCGTTCGTCAGGGCTGCTGATGGTGTCGACTCCCAACCGGATCACGTTCTCACCGGGGCGCGACACCCCGATCAACCCCTTCCACACCCGCGAACTGGATGCCGGCGAGCTGACGCAACTGCTGCTCGACGGCGGGTTTTCGCCGGTGTCGATGAGCGGCGTGTTCCACGGTCGGCAGCTACAGCAGATGGACGCCCGCCACGGCGGCTCGATCATCGACGCCCAGATCGCCCGGGCGATCGCCGATGCGCCCTGGCCCACCGACCTGCTGGCGGACGTTGCGGGTGTCACCACGGCCGACTTCGACATCGTCGAATCCGGGGATCCGCACGACGGGCGCGACATCGATGACAGCCTCGACCTGGTCGCGATCGCGGTGCGCCCGTGAGCCAACCGACCGGCAGCAAAGTACCGGGTCTGTTCACCCTGGTGTTGCACACTCACCTGCCCTGGCTGGCCCACCACGGCCGCTGGCCGGTCGGCGAGGAGTGGCTCTACCAGTCCTGGTCGGCTGCCTACCTGCCGTTGTTGCGCGTGCTGCACACCCTGGCCGGCGAGGATCGCCACCGGCTGATCACGCTGGGGATGACACCGGTGGTGACCGCTCAGCTCGACGACCCCTATTGCCTCGATGGCATGTATCACTGGCTGGCCAACTGGCAGCTGCGCGCCGCCGAGGCCGCCAGCCTGCGGCCCGCCGTCAGCTCCGATCCGGTGACTGCGTGCAGTCCTGAAGCGTTGCGTTTGTTCGGGATTCGTGAACACGCCGAGGCGCAGCGGGCAATCGAGGACTTCGCCACATTGTGGCGGCACGGCGCCAGCCCGCTGCTGCGCGCCCTGATCGACGCCGGCACGGTAGAACTGCTGGGCGGCCCGCTGGCACACCCGTTCCAGCCACTGATGACGCCCAGGTTGCGCGAATTCGCGCTGCGCGAGGGCCTGGCCGACGCGCGGCAGCGGTTGGCCCACACTCCGGCCGGCATCTGGGCGCCGGAATGCGCCTACGCCCCGGGTATGGAACACGACTACGCCGCCGCAGGCGTCGGTCACTTCATGGTCGACGGACCGTCGCTGCATGGCGACACCGCGCTGGGCAGGCCGGTCGGCGATACCGACGTCGTCGCGTTCGGACGCGACTTGCAGGTCAGCTACCGGGTGTGGTCGCCGAAATCCGGCTATCCCGGTCACGCCGCCTACCGTGACTTCCACACCTACGACCACCGCACGGGCCTGAAACCGGCCAGGGTCACCGGCCGCAACGTGGCCTCGGATGCCAAGGCACCCTATGAGCCCGGGCGCGCCGACCGCGCGGTCGACGCCCATGTGGACGACTTCGTCGAGGTGGTCCGCCGCCGACTCCTCACCGAACGCGAGCGCATCGGGCGGCCCGCGCATGTCGTGGCCGCATTCGACACCGAGCTGTTCGGCCACTGGTGGTACGAGGGGCCGGTGTGGCTGCAGCGCGTTCTGCGGGCACTGCCTGCGGCAGGAGTGCAAGTCGGCACGCTCAGCGACGCGCTCGCCGGCGGGTTCGTCGGCTCATCGGTCGAATTACCGCCCAGCTCTTGGGGTTCCGGCAAAGACTGGCAAGTGTGGGCCGGGGCCAAGGTTGCAGATCTGGTTCAGCTCAACGTTGAAGTGGTCGACAGCGCGCTGAGCACCGTGGACAAGGCGCTGGCCCAGACCGGGTCGCTGGACGGCCCCATCCCCCGCGATCAGATCGCCGACCAGATCTTGCGCGAGACGCTACTCACGGTGTCCAGCGACTGGCCGTTCATGGTGAGCAAAGACTCCGCCGCCGACTACGCCCGATACCGGGCACACCTGCACGCCCACGCCACCCGCGAGATCGCCGGGGCGCTGGCATCGGGCCGGCGCGACACCGCCCAGCGACTGGCCGAGGGCTGGAACCGCGCCGACGGGCTGTTCGGCGCGTTGGACGCGCGAAGGCTGCCACGATGAAGGTGCTCATGGTGTCCTGGGAGTACCCGCCGGTGGTGATCGGCGGGCTGGGCCGGCACGTGCACCACTTGTCGACCGCGCTGGCGGCGGCCGGTCACGATGTTGTCGTGCTGTCCCGCCGTCCGACCGGCACCGACCCCAGCACCCACCCGACCTGCGATGAAGTCAGCGAAGGTGTCCGGGTGCTCGCGGCGGCACAGGATCCGCACGAGTTCTCGTTCAGCCAAGACATGATGGCCTGGACACTGGCCATGGGCCACAGCATGATTCGCGCCGGGCTTTCGGTGCAGAAACCCGGCGCCCGGCGTGCCGAGCGGACCTGGCGTCCTGATGTCGTACACGCGCACGACTGGCTGGTGGCCCACCCGGCCATCACGCTGTCCGAATTCTACGATGTGCCAATCGTTTCCACGATTCACGCGACTGAAGCGGGGCGGCATTCCGGCTGGGTTTCCGGCCCCATCAGCCGTCAAGTGCATGCGATGGAGTCGTGGTTGGTCCGTGAATCCGATTCTCTGATAACCTGTTCGGCGTCAATGCGCGACGAAATCACTGAGCTGTTCGGTCCGGGCCTGGCCGAGATTGCGGTGATCCGCAATGGTATTGACGCGGCACGCTGGCCGTTCGCGCTGCGACGGCAGCCCAGCGGGCCCCCGGAACTGCTGTATGTGGGCCGGCTGGAATACGAGAAGGGCGTGCACGACGTCATTGCCGCGCTGGCACGAATCAGGCGCACCCATCCCGGCACCACCCTCACCATCGCCGGGGACGGCACCCAGCAGGACTGGCTGGTCGAACAGGCCCGCAAACACCGAGTCCTCAAGGCCACGACGTTCGTCGGGCGGCTTGACCATGAGCAGTTGCTGCGTGTTCTACATCGCGCCGACGCCGCCGTGCTACCCAGCCATTACGAGCCGTTCGGAATAGTCGCCCTGGAGGCCGCTGCGGCCGGCACCCCGTTGGTGACGTCGAACATCGGCGGCCTCGGTGAGGCCGTGATCAACGGTCTGACCGGGATGTCCTGTCCACCCCGCGACGTGGCGCGCCTGGCGACGGCTATCCGGGCAATGCTCGACGATCCGGCTGCCGCACAGCGGCGCGCGCGTGCCGCGCGGCAACGGCTCACCTCCGACTTCGATTGGCACACCGTCGCGCAGGAGACCGCCCAGGTTTACTTATCGGCCAAGCGTCGGGAACGCCAGCCCCACCCGCGGCTGCCGATCAGCGAGCACGCGTTGCCGGACCGGTAGCGCTTACCGCAGACTGCCGGTTCGTCTGTACCGTCGACCGATGGGTCTGGTTTATGCGAGTGTGATCGACGCTCCGCGCAGCGAGGTGTTTGCCTGGCATACCAGGCCGGGCGCGTTCATCCGGCTGTCGCCGCCGTGGCAGCCGATGCGGGTGCTCACCGAGGCCGAGTCGCTGGCGAACGGTCGCGCCCGGTTGGCGCTGCCGGGCGGCCTTCGCTGGGTGGCCGAGCACCAGGCCGACTCCTACCATCCCCCAGCATGTTTCGTCGACCAGGTCGGCGCAGACGGGTTAGCGTCGCTGCCGGTCCGGGTGGCCGTACGGTGGCGGCACACGCACGAATTCGAAGAGGTCGATGACCGCGGCACCCGGGTGATCGACCGAGTCGCGACGCCCATTCCAGCCTTCGCGCTGCGCACCATGTTCGCTTACCGTCACCGACAGCTGGCCGACGACATCGCCGCTCACCGCCAAGCCGCGGAGCGCGGTCTGACCCCCGCGACGATCGCGATCACCGGATCTTCGGGGCTTGTCGGTTCGGCGCTGGCCGCCTTTCTCAGCACTGGCGGTCACCGGGTCATCCGGCTGGTACGTCACCCAGCGACGAGCCCGGACGAGCGGCGGTGGAATCCGGCCGATCCGCATCCACAGCTACTCGCCGGAATTGACGTGGTGATCCATCTGGCCGGTGCCTCGATCGCGGGCCGGTTCACCGACGCCCACCGGCGCGCGATCCGCGACAGTCGGATCACCCCGACGCGGCGACTGGCCGAGCTTGTCGCGCGAACCCACGACGGACCGGCTGTCCTGCTTTGCGCATCGGCGATCGGCTATTACGGCTACAACCGGCGCGACGAAGTGCTGACCGAACACAGCGAACGCGGTGCAGGCTTTCTCGCCGACGTCGTGGCGGAGTGGGAGGACGCAACAGCGCCGGCGGAGCGGGCAGGAGCGCGAGTCCTGCGGGTGCGCACCGGTATCGTGCAATCCCCGCGCGGCGGCACACTTCGCCTGCTGCGTCCACTGTTCGGCGCAGGCCTTGGCGGCCGGATCGGCGACGGCCAACAGTGGCTGTCGTGGATCGGCATTGATGACTTACTCGACATCTATTACCGCGGGCTGTGGGATACCACGCTCTCCGGACCGGTGAATGCGGTCGCCCCGGAACCGGTGCGCAACACCGACTACACTCGCGCTCTCGCGCAGGTGCTGCACCGGCCCGCGGTGTTGCCGGTGCCGCCACTGGGACCACGGCTGTTGCTCGGCGACCAGGGTGCCCGCGAACTTGCCTGCGCGAGTCAACGAGTGATTCCCGCGCGTCTGCAACACGCCGGTCACCGGTTCCGCCACCCCGACCTTGACCACACTTTGCGTCACATCCTCGGCCGCGAAGCGCAATCAATCCAGAGCTGAAGCGGCGCTGGTTCAACAGTTTTCCAAACACGCTGTTGTACGGCACTGCGGATCAGGCGATGCCGACTACAGGCTCCGCCGCGCCGCCCGGACCCCGGCGACAGTTTCCGGGTCGCGGTCGAACTCGACCCGGGCAGCGTCACGGCCCGCGACGAACAGCAACAACTCCGGCGGTTCGCCGGTTACCGTCAGTACCTCTCCGCGGCCGATGCTTGCTATCCGTTGCCCCGCGGGCGTCTGCAGAACCAGCTGCGCGGGCGCCTTCCCCATCGTTATCCGGCTCATCAAAGCGAGGGGCCGGCGAAGCGACGCGACGATCGAGTCGTCGAGCACCCGCGGCTGCCAGCCGTCGACGGCGCGGCGCACATCCTCGTGATGAATGAACATCTCGCCGACGTTCACCACCGGATCGAGCAGTCTGAACGGCGAATACAGCGGCGGCCCGGCCGACACCATCTCGACGAGGTCGTCCCAGCTGGTTGCCTGGGCAAGCCGATTTTGGACCCTGGCGGTGTACCTGGCCAGGAAAGCCATCGCGATCCCCGGCGTGGCATCGAGACGCCGTTCCCGGACAACCAAGTGAGCGGCGAGGTCGCGGCTGGTCCAACCCGCACAAAGTGTGGGTGCGTCCGGCCCGACACTGCGCAACGTGTCGGCAAGGGCGCGGCGCTCGCGTCGAGAAGCGTTCATCGGCACACGATATGCCCGCGGCTGTCTTCGGGCGTACCAAAAGCCAAAGCCGCAGAGCAAAGCGAGTTATACAAGTTGAGCAGAGCGTTCGATGCGCATGAATGGGCTGAACGGAGATGGACGTGCACAGTTCCCCGTCGATCCGATGGCCGCAGCGATTCGATCCCGGGCGAGCACCCATATTCGTGAGCAACGAGCTGACCGCCACTGCGCCGCCGGAGGCTGTGTGGGCTTGGCTGGTCAGCGCTCCGCTGTGGCCGAGTTTCTACTCGAACTCCGCCAATGTTGTGCTTGACGGCGGAGCCGGACAACTTGCCGACGGCACCAGGTTCCGCTGGAAAACCTTCGGCGTGAATCTGCGCTCCGAAGTCAAAGAGTTCGACCCGATACAACGGATCGCCTGGCACGCCAGAGGACTGGGCGTTGACGCGTACCATGCTTGGCTTCTCACTCCCAGCGCCGACGGTGGCTGCCACATCCTCACCCAGGAGACCCAGTACGGATGGCTGGCCCGCTTGGGCAAGTTGCTAATGCCGAATCGCATGCACCGCCAGCATCAGCGTTGGCTGGAGGGGCTGGCCGCTACCGCGAACTCACAGCCGCCTGCCGAACCCTGACGGCGGCACACCAGCCGACGGGGCTATCGGGTCGGAGGCGCAATCGCCGCTGGCCGTCCCCCTAGAATTTCAATAAGTTAAACTTTAAACTTGTGAACAGACTCGGTGCTGGCGATTCGGCGTGTTTGTCGTGGTTCTCAGGGGGTATGACCGCGTGAGTTTGAACGGTTCGAGCCGGCAACCATGGTTTTCGAGAGGGGCGTCGGTGGGCGATTCGCGTGCATTGTCATTGCTGTCGGCCGCGGAGCGTACGCCGCTGACTCAAGATTCCTGGGCAGCTCCGGATCACTTCGACACCTGGCGGGCCGGTGTCCGGCGGGCGGTGCTCGACAGGGTCGCCGAATTCGTCGCAGAGCGGTGCGCCGCCGATTTGAGTGATGCTGGTGTCCGGGTAGCCGCCGACATCCTGCTGGAATTCGTCGGGGGCGGGAAGTGTCTACGTTCGACGTTCATGTATCTGGGCTGGCTGTGCAGCGAACTACCGAGCGATACGGCCTTGAGCGCGGCCGCCAGCCTCGAGTTGTTGCACGCGTTCGCGTTGTTGCAAGACGACGTCATGGATGCTTCGGTGTCGCGGCGGGGACGTCCAGCGGCGCACATTCAACTTGCCCGCTGGCACCGTGAGCGCGCGCTGTCCGGCTCGGCGCACAGATTCGGCGAATCTGCCGCGATTTTGCTCGGGGACCTATGCCTCATCTGGGCCGAACAGATGCTCCGCGAGAGCGGTGTCGAGCGGCGAGGTCTGCAGCAGGCGTGGCCGCGTTACGACGCCATGCGCACCGAGCTGGCCGTGGGCCAGTTCGCCGACCTGGCGAGCGATGTTCGTGACCTTCCTCCACTGGAGGCGGTGCTGGACGTGGCACGCCGCAAGTCGGGCAACTATACGGTGCGTCGGCCGTTGGAGATCGGTGCTGCGATGGCAGGCTGCGACGATTACGCGTTGGCGGGGCTTGGCCGTTACGGCGCAGCTGTCGGGGAAGCCTTCCAGATGCGCGACGACATGCTGGGTGTCTTCGGGTCGACGTCCACGACCGGCAAGCCAAGCGGCGGTGACCTGATCGAACGCAAGCCGACCAGTGTTGTGATTGCCGCATACCAGCTTGCCGACGCTCCGACCCGCCG
>JAFAQO010000567.1 GCA_019246375.1 Mycobacterium sp.
GACCACAGTGGAACGTCGAAGCCTCGCCGAAAACGGCTCAGCAGCAGAGCATCCACCCAATAGCGAGAACTAACGGTAACGATAATTTCACTGTGAATTCGACGGAGGTTCAATTGTGCGGATGCGGCACGCACCAGGTGTGACATCGGGTACAGTCCTGTGGTCTTCCTTACTACCTGCGAGTAAGGAGGCGGCGGTCACACGTAGAGGGATGGGGCACGGAGGAGGGGTGCGACATGATCCGCCGTTGCACCGCGAGACCTGCCCTTCCGCGGTGAGGGGGAAGCGGTGACGAGCGGGACGGACTTCGTCGGCTACGTCCGCGACCAGGTGAGGACTCCCCTGACGCTTGTCGGCGGCTTCTTCCGAATGTGTGTGCTGGTCGGCAAAGCGCTGTTCAAGTGGCCACCCCAGTGGAATGAGCTGATCCAGCAATGCTGGTTCATCATGCGGGTTGCGCTCCTGCCGACGATCATGGTCTCGATCCCGCTGACCGTACTGCTCATCTTCACGCTCAACATCCTGCTGAAAGAGGTCGGTGCCGCCGACTTGTCGGGAGCCGGTGCGGGGATCGGCGCGGTCACCCAACTCGGTCCGCTGACCACGGTGTTGGTGGTGGCCGGCGCCGGATCGACGGCTATCTGTGCCGACTTGGGTGCCCGCACCATCCGTGAGGAGATCGACGCAATGGAGGTGCTCGGCATCGACCCCATCCACCGGCTGGTGGTGCCCCGGGTGATCGCCGCGACCATCGTGTCCACATTGCTCAACGGCCTGGTGATCACCGTGGGTCTGGTCGGCGGCTATATCTTCGGGGTCTTTCTCCAAAATGTGTCGGGCGGCGCCTATCTGGCCACGCTGACCACAATCACCGGCCTACCCGAAGTGATCATCGCGACGGTCAAGGCGATGCTGTTCGGGCTGATCGCCGGGCTGGTCGGCTGCTACCGCGGGCTGACCGTCGGCGGCGGCTCGAAGGGTTTGGGCACCGCCGTCAACGAGACCGTAGTGCTGTGCGTAGTCGCGCTGTATGCGGTCAACGTGGTGCTGACCACCATCGGCGTGCGCTTCGGAACGGGGAAATGACATGTCAACCGCTGCCGTTCTGCGCTCCCGCTTCCCCAGGGCAACGGAGAACATTCGCCGCTTCGGCAGCGCCGCGGTCAGCGGAGTCGACAAGTCCGGCCAGATGGCCTGGTTCACGATCACGAGCGTCGGAAACATTCCGCATGCGATACGCGAGTACCGCAAGGAATTGCTGCGGCTGATCGCCCAGATCGGCATGGGCACCGGTGCAATGGCCGTCGTCGGCGGCACGGTCGCGATCGTCGGTTTCGTGACGCTGTCCGGCAGCTCCCTGGTGGCGATCCAGGGCTTCGCCTCGCTGGGCAATATCGGTATCGAGACGTTCACCGCTTTCCTCGCGGCATTGGTCAACGTGCGCCTTGCCGCCCCGGTCGTCGTAGGTGTCTCGCTGGCGGCCACCGTCGGTGCCGGCGCCACCGCCGAGCTGGGGGCCATGCGGATCGCCGAGGAGATCGACGCGCTGGAGGTAATGGGCGTCAAGTCAATCTCGTTCCTGGCGTCCACGCGGATCATCGCCGGGCTGATCGTGATCATCCCGCTCTATGCGATGGCGATCATCCTGACGTTCCTGTCTCCACAGATCACCACCACGTTGCTGTACGGACAATCGCACGGCACCTACGAACACTATTTCCGGACATTCCTGCGCCCCGAGGACGTGTTCTGGTCGTTCATCGAGGCCATCATCATCGCCGCGCTCGTGATGATCACCCACTGCTACTACGGCTACAACGCCAGCGGCGGCCCGGTCGGCGTCGGTGAGGGGGTGGGCCGGTCGATGCGGTTTTCCCTGGTCTCAGTACAAGTTGTCGCCCTGTGTACCGCGTTGGCGCTCTACGGCGTCAACCCGAACTTCGCTCTGACGGTGTAGCAGCGATGACGAATTCTGAGGTATTTCCGGAGGGTAAAGAGAACAAGATCCGTAACCCGCCATACAAGTTGGTGGGGACCAGCTTGCTGCTGATCCTGGCGCTGGTGCTTTTCCTCGTGTTCATGCAGTTCCGCGGGAACTTCACGCCGAAGATCCAGTTGCAGATGTTGGCGGCTCGGGCCGGGCTGGTGATGGACCCGGGGTCGAAGGTCACCTATAACGGGGTGGAGATCGGCAAGGTGGCCAAGATCTCCCAGGTTCTGCAGGATGGCAGGCCCGCGGCCAAGTTCCTGCTGGAAATTTATCCCAAGTATCTCAAGCTGATTCCGGCCAATGTGGACGCCAAGATCGAGGCGACCACGGTGTTCGGCGGCAAGTATGTGTCTCTCACCACGCCGAAGTACCCCGTCCCGCAACGGATTACGCCGCAGAATGTGATTGACGCGAGGTCGGTGACGACAGAAATCAATACCTTGTTCCAGACGATCACGGCGATCGCCCAGCAGATAGACCCGGTGAAGCTGAACATCACGCTGGCCGGGGCGGCGCAGGCGCTGACCGGGCTTGGCAACAAGTTCGGCCAGTCGATCGTCAACGCCAACGCGATACTCGACGACGTCAACCCGCAGCAGCCACAGGTTCGTCGCGACATCCAGCAGTTGGCGGCGCTCGGCGACGTCTACGCCAACGCGGCGCCGGATCTGTTGGAGTTCCTCAACAATGCGGACGTCACGGCGCGCACGATCCACCAGCAAGAAAACAACCTCGACGCCGCGCTCCTGTCGGCAGTTGGCTTCGGCAACACCGGCGCCGACATCGTCGAGCGGGGCGGGCCGTATCTGGTTCGGGGGGCGGCCGACCTGAAGCCGACCGCCCAACTGCTCGACACT
>JAFAQO010000152.1 GCA_019246375.1 Mycobacterium sp.
CCGCCCCATCAACGCCAGCGCGAACGCGCCACCAAAGACGGCCCACTCCACCGCCGCCGGAGACGCTGACGCGTCGGCAAGCACCTGTTGCGACAGCGCGACCGCCTGGGCCAGCTGGTTTTCGAACAACGACGACGCCGACGTCACGCCGTCGACCAGCAGGCGCAATGTCGGATCGCTCACTTTTGCCCGTAACATCGCCAGCACCTCATCGGCACCGTCGGCGTCGCCCATCGACCAGTGCAGATTGGTGATCCTGGTCAACCCCCAGCGGACCAGCTCGGCCTCGTTTAGCTCATCGGGGTGAAACGGGCTCAGCGCCTCCTCTGCTTCGGCGGCATTGCCTTGCCACAACAGCGACCGGGCCAGCAACTCGCTGGCCTTGAGCCCCCCGCCTCGGCTCACCGCCGCACGCGCCAACCGCTCTCCCAGCGTGACGTCGGTCAGCGCGATCGCGTCCCGGGCCGCGGCTACCAGTAGCCCAACGTCGGCCGCTTGGTCACTGTCGATGGTCAACTCCGCCAACCGGATTCGCTCAGTCGGTGTGGTCGGCGGCCGCTCGTTGAGTGCCCGAACCAGCTCACCGCGCAGACGGCGCGACGCCGCCATCCCCAGCCGCCGGCGAATGACCTCACCAAACAGCGGATGATTAAACCGCACCTCGATGCCGTCATTTTTGCTGACGCGGATCAGCCCGCGCGTCTCGGCCTCCTCGACTGCGTCTTCGCCGGCGATCTTGGACAGCGTGTCCAGGTCGAGCGGTTCACAAAACGTCAGCACCCGCAACGCGTGCAGCACCGGGTCGGGCAGCTGGTCCACACGACTGTCCAGCAGCGAAGCCAGCTCGGAGGTGACCGCCGTACGGCCACGAAGCTGCCACACCCCGCGAACCTGGCGTAGCGTGCCCGCCTCCAACGCACCCTCGACCAGGTGCCGCAAAAACAACGCATTGCCGCCCGACGCATCCCACATCAAATCCGCGCTCAATCCCTCCACGCGTCCGCCCAAAGCCTGCTCGATCAGCGTCACCGACTGCCCTTTGTTGAACGGCATCAAGTCCAGCCGCTGCAGATAGCCGTCCTTCCAGAGCGACGTAATGGCGTCGGGCGCCGACTCCCCCCGGCGCACCGTCGCCACAATGCGCACCGATCCGTCAAGCGCCAAGTGATGCAACAAAGTAGCCGACAATTGATCAAGCAAGTGCGCATCGTCGACACCGATGACCGAATGACCCTCTGAGATCAACGCTTCCCGCGCAGTGGCTAAGAACGCGACGGGGTCTCGTGAAGATCCCGCTCCGACCAGCGGAGCGAAAACGCCCAGCGGGATGCTGCGCGCCGACTCGGTCCCCGCCAGCCACCGCACCGGAGTGGGCAGCGCCGCGGTGACCAAGCGGGCCAGCGTTGTTTTCCCCACCCCCGCTTCACCGATGATGACGATGCCACAGACCCCCGGTTGATCAACAAGCGCGGAATGAATGGCCTTATATTCATCATCGCGACGAACAACCGGCCAACTGGGGGCCTTGACGGCCCCTGTTTCGTCGACACGTCGCTGGCCATTTGCGGCCATACTCCCAACCTCCATCGATGCTCGACACTCCTACCTCGATCGATGCCGAACGACACCACCGATTATGTGCGCCGCATACCAGCCAGTCCCGCGTATTGCACTACTCGTCTCAAATGCCTACCGCAGCCGTCACCGGGACGATAGTTGGATCGCAGCGTGGTGACGCGGCACGTTTGCGGGCTTTCAGCCGACGAGAATGACGCTGAAGCGTGCCGTAACCCCCGGTGGGCTACCGGTGAGGTGCTGTCGCGTTCGAGGTCGCATGGGAACGCGCCCGCCTACGTGCTCCCCTCGCACAGCATCCAAAAAAGAGACGTAGTGCATCACTCATGCGTCCAGCCGCGCCAGGACTCTACGGTTCTCACAACAACCCAACGAAGTCACGAGGACGTCGCCATATCAGAACACCGCACCGGGCCGCAGCTCGCGCCGGGATCGGTATACACCAGAGGAGGCTGCAGTGTACGCCGTCATTGCCTCGCTTGTGGCGGTCGGGGCGCCGATATTCGCCATGGCAATCAACGATTTGCAGGCGAAGCTGGAGCGCTGGGACTACCAGCGCCATGCAGAAGATTGATGAGCCATCGGCCGGCTGCACATGTCGACAGTTCCAGCGCACGCTTGGAAGAATCCTCACCCGCCTGCAGCCTAACCCGGTTGGCGGAGTATTCGGTGACCACTAGACCGTAGGCGCTGACGCGTGACGTGCAATTCCAGGTGCCGAATTACCATGTGCCAATGGGCTTTTAGGTCGTGGGTGCGCCCTGTGGCAGCGCTGCCAACTCCGCGAGCGCGCGTCCCATCACAGCCCATCTTCTCTTATCGCTCAACAAATATGTAACGACGTCGTGCCGCGGTGTGCGTTCGCTGCCGTTACCGGATCGGCGCGTCGGGTGTCATCGGTCAGTTGCTGTCATCAGCGATCGGGAGGCCGGGGCAGAGCGCCGTGTAGGGAATGTGGGTGGCTGGAGGAATCCAAGTGTCCCAGGTTTGCGGTCCCATCCCGGAAGATTGGCAGAGGCGGCATGAGAAAGACGCGCCCAGCCTAATTACGGTCGAGTTGTGCCACCGGCCGTCTCGTGGCCAGCATGCTTGCCATGCTCGCCCGCCGCCACCGCGCGATCGCCAATCTCGCCATGTCGGGCCCACTTCGATCGAGCTGTTCGCTGACGAAAACGATCGTCCCGCCGCGCGGCGGGATCGCGTAGCTCAAGTTACTAATTGATCGTCTCCATCGCCCAGCCGTTCGGCCGCACAAACTGGCCGATCAAGGGTAAATCCGGAGATTCACTCAATCAGCGCTAGAGGACTCGAGTTTATGCCTCGACTATAAGCCGATTCGAGTAGTGGACTACGCAGGTTTCAGTGTCGTCCGCGCCCTACCGTCCCCACTAGCAACACTCTTTATCACCGGGGAAGTGGTGAGCATGGTGTGGCCCGCGATGGCTGCGAAATATGTTGAGGAACTGCCGGCTGCGTCGGCGGGCGCAGCAAACGCAGCAAACCGCCGCACAGCACAAGCGATTTGGGCCGCCACCGGCAGGCGCTTGCGCCAGCCAGGGTGTGCTCGATGGACCGTTCGCCGTGAGGGAGGCATCGGCCAAACAGCCACCGAGCCTGCCCGATCTGTTGTCGCACACCGCGCGCCGCATCGGCGCCCCGCTTGCAGTAAGCCGAATGGGCAGGGCCTCAGCGTCAGTGGCTCGCTCACAACAAAAAGCGAGAAAACAGTGATGAAGCT
>JAFAQO010000181.1 GCA_019246375.1 Mycobacterium sp.
TGGTCTGCCTGCTGCCCGCCGGCCGCGCCGCCATCGAGAAGGCGGCGCCGACCCACGTGGAGGACGTCCGCCGGAACTTCATCGACCTGCTCACCCCGGCTGAGCTTGACATGCTCGCCGCCCTCAACGAACGAGTCCTGCACCACCTGGCAGAAGACGACGACTCCCCCGCCGAAGACGAGCCCTCATAGCCTTCATCAGCCGTGAGCGATTCAGCCCCCGCATCCCAGGTCTTCGGTAGGGATCGCCCTGAAGGGCCAGGCAGATGCCACCTCGATCGGGCTGCTACTTTCATCGATTTGAGGCTTACTGCTGCATGGAGTCCACAATCTCGGTCAGCAGGAATCGAACCTTCGCCGGGACCTGCCGACCTGGGTACGATTATTTTCTGCAACCTTCCTTGACTTCCCTTTCCAATCTGGTGGCCGGGATCCCGCCCGGGGGGCTGCGCCAAACGCGGTCGGCCCCATCAAGTTGATTACGCAATGAGCGACAGAGCCGAACGTTTCACAGCCACTTCCGCGGTCATCGCTGGGCTGCCGTGGGGATGGCGTTGTCGATGAGGACGGCTGCGATGGCGGCGGCGGTGGGGAAGGTTTCGGTGTTGAGGACTCGGTTGCGGGCCGAGGCGCCATCCAGGAGCAGCGCGAGTTGTTCGCCGAGCTGTTCGGGGTTGGTGGCGCCGGCTTCGCGGGCGGTTTCGGTGAGCCGCGCGGCGAAGGCTTTCTTGTAGTCGCGGGCGCGTAGGCGTGCCGGGTGGCCGGGGTCGGCGATTTCGACGGCCGCCGCGATGAACGGGCACAGGGGCGCGTGGATGTCGAAGGCGGCGAGGAGTCGTTCGCGGGGTGTGAGGTCGGTGCGGTCGAACACTTCCGGCATGATGTCGGGATCGAATCGGCGTAGGTATTCGGCGATCAGCTCGTCCTTGCTGGCGAAGTGCTGGTATGCGGTGCGCTTGGACACCTGCGCGACCGCGCAGAGTTGGTCCATCCCGGTGTTGTTGATGCCCTGTGTGCGGAACAGCCGCTGCGACGCGCCGAGGATGCGCTCGCGCGCGCCCCTGCCCCGGCGCCGGCCTCGCGGCCCCTTCTCCAACTCCGTCATGCCTCCAGCGTATCCGAGTTGGGTAACGCGCGGTGTACATAGCTTGCGTGCCAGCTGGGCATCCGATACGCTAAGCACACAGATCAGTGTATGTAACGTCTGGACTTGCTCGAATACCTATCAGTTGAATGGAGTGATCGTGGGAAAGCTCGATGGCAAGGTTGCGGTGATCACAGGCGGAACAAGCGGTATGGCGCTGGCCGGCGCCAAGCTGTTCGTTGACGAAGGAGCTCACGTCTTCATCTCGGGCCGGCGGAAGGAAGCGCTGGACGAAGCCGTCGAGCTGATCGGCCGGAACGTGACCGGCGTGCAGGGCGACTCGGCCGACCTGGACGATCTGGACCGTTTGTTCGACACGGTCAAGCAGGAAAAGGGCGCGATCGACGTGTTGTGGGCAAGTGCCGGGACGGGTGAGCAGCGCAGGCTCGACGAGATCACCGAGGAGCACTTCCATGCCGCGTTCTGGCTGAACGCGCGCGGCACGCTGTTCACGGTGCAGAAGGCGCTGCCGCTGTTCAACGACGGTGGCTCGATCTTCATGACCGGGTCGAACGCTTCGCTCAAGGGCTACCCCGAGTGGAGTGTGTATGCGGCGAGCAAGGCCGTGCTGCCCGCCTACGCCCGGGTGTGGCTGTCCGAGTTGAAGGACCGGCGGATCCGGGTGAACGTGCTGACCCCCGGCGCAGTCGCCACGCCGCTCCAGGAGCAGGTGCTAAGCGCGGAGGCCAAGGCGCAGTTTGAGGCATTGATCCCGCGGGGAAAGATGGGCCGCCGTGAGGAGATCGCAACGGTCGCGCTGTTCCTCGCCTCGGACGACTCGAGCTATGTGAATGGGATGGAGCTGGTTGTCGACGGCGGCATGTCTGCAATCTGAAACGGCACACCGATCAGGTCTCACACACAAGGAGGAGTAACGATGACCACGTTCGCCCCGCACCGCGACGCGGTGGAGTTCTTCATCGACTGTATGCACGGCGGCGCAGACAAAGACGCCGTCGCCGGTTGCCTCGCCGAGAACGTGGTGCTGTACAGCCCGCTCGGCGATGAGGCACTCACCGGCCGCGAGGCGGTCGCGGGAGCCATGCGGTCCGTCGGCACGGTGGCGGCCGACCTCACCTATAAGGAGGTCCTCAGCGGCGAGACCCACCACGCCGCGTTCTTCCGGCTGCAGATCGAAGACACGGTGGTCAACGGAATGGACTACATCCTGCTCGACGTGGACGGCAAGATCGCCGAGGTGACCATATGGTGGCGCCCGCTGCCGTCCGCCGTCGAGATGCAGGGGCACCTTGCGGATCTCCTCGGCATGCAGCCCTGGGAACTGCGCACGAAGGGGGAGTAACGATGAAGGCCGTGCCGTCGAGGAGTTCGGCGCAATCAACACCTTGTTCAACAACGCGGGCCTGGTCGGACGCGAGACAGTGGGGCGAGCCTCCTGACTTTTGCTGCGGACATTTCACCGAATCACAAAGTCAGCGGGCTGATTTGTTTCAATAATCCGGCACCGACGACATCCCCGATGGGGAATCCCAACGGCACACCGACGCCGGGCGACCGCGGTCCGGCCGGACGGGAGTGCCGACGTCCCGTAAGGGTGGTTCGTTAAACCTTCCCGTGAAGGGGGCTAACCGGAGCACCAGACCCGATGCGTTGAGCTTAAGTCAACCCCTGCTGGTGTCGGGCGTAGTTGCTGGCGTGGACGCGCGCGTGGTACTCGGCCTCGGCTTGTGTGGGCGCGCGTCGGCCGAGTCGGTGCATCAGCCGGGCCGAGTTGTACCAGGCCACCCACACGCAGGTGATGTGCTCCAGGTCGGCCAGCGCGCGTATCGGCCCGTGCCGAAACGGTGAGCCGTCGCGGATGCATTCGGTCTTGTAGAGCCCGATCGTCGTTTCGGCGAGCACGTTATCTAGGGCGTCGCCGACCGTGCCGACCGATGGCTTCAGCCCGGCGAGCATCAGCGCCTCGGTGAAATGTATTGCGGTATATTGCGATCCGGCATCTGAGTGATGGATCGCATCGTCGAGCGAGTGGCCTTGGCGGGCCCGGAACGCGGCGGCGTTTCGCAGCGCGCGCTCAACGAACTCGGTGTCCTTGCGCAATGAGCACTCCCAGCCAGTGATCACCCCGGCGTAGGCGTCGATCACAAACGCGGTGTAGCCGAACCCGGCAGCCATCGGCACATAGGTGAAGTCGGCCACCACCAGACGGTTCGGTGCCGCCACCCGCCACCGTCGGCGCACCAGGTCGGGTGCGCGGACCGCGGCCGGGTCCGGCTCGGTGGTGCGCGGGGTTCGCCTCGCCCGGCTCACCCCGCGCCAGCCGTGCGCGCGCATAATCCGCTCCACCGTGCACCGGCGACCAGGATGCCCTGGCGCTGAAGGTGGGCCCACATCTTGAGGCTGCCATACAGCGACTCCGGCGGCCGTCTTCCGTCGGTACCGGGTTCATAGACGTCTCCGCGCTCATCCCCAACCGCGCTGAGATCGCCTTCATCGCCGCCCACTCGGTCTCGTAGTCGCCGGCGTGGTCGCGGACTAGCCGCACCGCCCTCGCCTTGGTGTTCTCGTCGTACCTGCACGCCATCGCGCCATCCTTCCCTCAACAGAAGGTGTGCACGAAACCCGGGATGATGGGTGCACGGACGGCATCTGAGGGCGAAGTCAGCGCGGAGGAGAAGAGGCATGGGCGTCTACGCAGTCACCGGATCGGCCTCAGGCATGGGACACCAGGTCGCGCAGAAGCTGCGCGACGCCGGCCACACCGTGATCGGGATCGACATCAAGCAGGCAGACATCGTCGCCGATTTGTCGACCGCTGAGGGACGCCGAGCGGCTGCCGACGGCGTGTTGGCGGCGTCGCGAGCTGGACTGGACGGCGCCGTGCTGGCAGCCGGTCTCGGCCCGAGTCGCGCCGCTGACCGTGCGCGCCTGATCGCCCAGGTCAATTACTTTGGCGTCGTTGAGCTGCTGGAGGCATGGCGCCCGGCGCTGGCCGCCGCCGGTCGCGCGAAGGTCGTTGTGTTCTCGAGCAATTCCACCACGACAACGCCGATGGTTCCCGCTCGCACGGTGCGGGCGTTCTTTGCAGGTGATGCCGAGAAGGCGGTTCGCTCGGTGAGATTATTCGGCAAGAACGCGTCGGTGTTCGCATATGCCGCATCCAAGGTCGCGGTGAGCCGTTGGGTTCGACGTGCTGCGGTTAGGCCCGAGTGGGCGGGAGCAGGCATACGCCTGAATGCCCTTGCGCCGGGAGCGATTATGACACCGCTGCTCGAGGAGGGGCTGTCGACGCCGAAGCAGGAGAAGCGCATTCGGTCCTTCCCGGTCCCGGTCGGCGGATTCGGCGATGCGGGGCAGCTGGCTGACTGGGTGTTGTTCATGCTTTCGGATGCCGCCGATTTCTTATGCGGGAGCGTTCTTTTCGTCGATGGCGGGACGGACGCCTACTTTCGTGCCGACGACTGGCCGAAGCCGGTGCCGACGTACCGCCTGCTGTCGTACCTCAAGCGGTTCAGGGGCTCCTCCGCAGCAAGCGCGGCAAGCATTTCGTCGGCGAGACCATGACACACGCCTTCGACCCAGCCGGACCCGACGGCCAACCGCGGATCGTCGCCGACTTGCTGCGACCCGATGCGTACGAGCCGCCGGCGGACGACCTGCATCTCCGTGAGACGCACAGCTCGTGGGTCGTGCTCGCCGGCCCCTACGCCTACAAGCTCAAGAAGCCGGTGAACCTCGGCTTCCTCGACTTCACCAGTATCGAGCGACGCCGCGCCGACTGTGAAGAGGAGCTGCGCCTCAATCGGCGCTTCAGTCCGGAGGTGTACCTGGATGTCGTCGAAGTCACCGAGCGCGATGGCCACTACCGCATAGGTGGCGAGTCCGGGTCGGGCGAGCCGGCCGTGTGGATGCGGCGTCTGCCTGAAGAGGGCATGCTGCCGGCCAAGCTCGCGCGTGGCGACGTCGACATGCGTCTCGCGCGACGTATCGGCCGCACCCTGGCCAAGCTTCACGGCAGAGCCGAAACCGGCCCCGACATCGATGCGTACGGCAGCCCTTCCAGCGTGATCGCGAACTGGCAAGAGAATTTCAATCAGATGGGTCCGTTTGTCGGTCGAACCATCTCGAGCGACGTCAATGAGGACATCCGAACCTACGTCGACCAGTTTGTCCGGAAGCAGGCGCCGCTGCTAGAGCGGCGCGTGGCTGAAGGGAACGTGCGGGATGCCCATGGTGACCTGCACGCCGGCAGCATCTGCATCGACGATGGTCAGATTCTGCTGTTCGACTGCTTGCAGTTCGCACCACGCTATCGGTGCGCCGACCTGGCCTCGGAGGTGGCGTTTCTGGCCATGGATCTGGAGTACCACTGTCGCACAGACCTGGCATGGGCGTTCGTCGACTCCTACGTACGCGCCAGCGGCGACGACGAGCTGCTCAGCTTGCTCGACTTCTACACGTGCTACCGAGCCTACGTTCGTGGCAAGGTCCGCAGCCTGCGTCTGGCACAGACCGAACAGGCATCCGGTGGTGAAGGAGGTCCGCTCGTCGCCGAGTCGCGGGCGTACTTCGATCTGGCGTGGGCGCACGCGGGTGGCCTGCCCGGTCCGCTGATGGTGGTCACCATGGGCCTCCCGGCAAGCGGTAAAACCACGCTGGCGCGCGCGCTCGCCGGCCGCCTCGGGCTGGTGCACATCTCGTCAGACGTGGCGCGCAAGACAATGGCGGGCATTGCGCCCACCCGGCGCGGCAGCGATGCATTTGGCTCGGGGCTCTATGATCCGGCGATGACGCGGCGCACGTATGCCGCGCTGCGCCGCGACGCCGCGCGCTGGTTGCGCCGCGGCCGCGGCGTGGTCGTCGACGCGACGTTCGGCAACCCGGGCGAGCGCGCCCAGATGCAACAGCTGGCGCACCGGCTTGGGACCGACCTCCACGTCGTGCTGTGCGACGCAGACGACGCCACCCTGATCGCGCGACTCGAGCGGCGCGCCACGGAGCACGGTGTTGTCTCGGATGCGCGGATCGAGCTGTGGCCCGAGCTGCGATCCGCGTTCACGCCTCCCGATGAGCAGCCGTCCGTTCTGCGCGTCGACGCGACGCGGAATATGGAGCAGACCACCGAGCAGGCGCTGGCGCTGCTGCGCGCTCTACACGCTGATGGTTGCCGGGCGAGTTGATCGTGGCGAGGGCCTCACTTGTCCGGCTGAAGCGCAAGCGAAGGTTTTCGGGGAAGTCCACTGCCCCCGCGAGTAGAACTGGCGTCAGTGCCCATGAAACCAATTCCAGCAGCTCGAATGTCAACGCGTAATTAGACTTATGTTGAACTAATTAATTGTTCTGAGTTTGAACGGATGCGGTTGTTCCAACGTAATTCCTATATGCATGCGCTTACGCCCAGTCCGCATCCGATGACGCCTGGAAGACCGACACTGACGGCTGATGAGACAGGAACGCCGTCGATCGCGGCGGTGGCGGTCGAGTTCCCCCCGCACCGGCACAGCCAAGATGAGCTGACAGCGGCCCTGACCGAC
>JAFAQO010000183.1 GCA_019246375.1 Mycobacterium sp.
AAGGCATCGACCGCCAGGCCATCGTCAACGTCGTGCAGCACGGCTTGACCCCCCATCCGGTGCCGCTGGACAACCACATCTATGTCGCCGGTCAGCTCGGTTACCAAAACAACAGTGCACCAGCCGCTTACAACCCCGACCAGGCGCGCAGGGATTTGGACGCGCTGGGCTGGAAACTCAACGGAACGTTCCGGGAGCGCAGCGGCAAGCAGCTGGTTATTCGTGACGTGTTCTACGATGCGCAATCGAACCGGCAGATCGCCCTCGTCGCCCAGCAGAACATGGCACAGATCGGTGTCAAGCTGGTGCTCGACCCTAAGCCGGGCACCGGATTCTTCAGCCAGCACGTGGGCGTGGGCGACTTCGACATCGTTCAATTCGGTTGGATCGGCAATGCTTTCCCGCTGTCTGCGCTGCCTCAGATCTATACCTCGTACGGTGACAGCAATTTCGGCAAGATCGGCACCCCCGAGATCGACGCAAAGATTGATGAGACGCTGTCCGAACTGAACGAGGACAAGGCACGCGCGCTCGCCAACCAAGTCGACACGATGATCTGGCAGGAAGGCTTCAGTCTGCCGCTCTTCCAGTCGCCCGGCGACATCGCGGAGCGCAGTGATCTGGCCAACTACGGCGCCCCCGGGCTAGCCGACGTGGATTACACCGCAATCGGTTTCACTCGGGACTGAACAGCCGGCATGGCGTGCTCGGCAACGTTGTCGGCAGCGCGATCTCGGCCGCAGCCGCTACGACCTCACTCCGGCGGAGAGCACCGGTAGCGCCGGGCGGCGTCAGGCGCGGATCAGATCGGCGGCCTTCTCGCCGATCAGCACCGACGGCGCATGAGTGTGACCACGGATAGTGCTGGGCATCACCGATGCATCGACCACCCGCAACCCGTCGATACCGCGGACCCGTAGTTCGGGGTCCACCACGCTCGCCTCATCGTTACCCATCCGGCAAGTGCCCACCGGGTGATAGAGGGTATGCGAGTTGGCGTTGAGTGCGTCGGCGAGGGTGTCCTCGTTCAGTTCTGCGGCGTTGCGCGGTCGGGCGATGCTGCCAAGCAGTCCTTTGATCGCGGGTGCCTCGGCGATTTGGGCGCACATCCGTAGGCCCGCCATCATTGCGGCACGGTCCGCACCGCCGGGATCCGATAGGTAGCGCGGGTCGATGACCGGCTTGGCGAACGGATCGGCGGATCCCAGTGTGATCTGCCCGCGGCTTTGCGGTTTGAGCAGGATTGGGCCGAACACCACCGCATGCCCGGGGTAGGGGTCGGCGATTCCCTCGTCGAAATAGGGGGCTGGGGCGAAGATCAGCTCCAAGTCGGGCAGGTCCAACTCCGGTTTACTGCGCACGAAGCCGTACGCCTCAGCGACGTTAGAGGTGAGCATGCCGCGCCGCCGCAGCAGATAGTTGATCAACTGTTTAGGTTTTTCGCCGGCATAGAGGCTGTCGTGCGCAATGTCGAAGCCCAGCGGAGCGACCAAGTGATCAAGCAGATTCTGACCGACCTCGGGTGCATGGTGGACGGTCTCGATGCCGTGATCGCTGAGCCGGTCGCGATCGCCGATCCCGGAGAGCATCAGCAGCTGCGGGCTGTTTATGGCACCACCGCACAGGACCACCTCGCGGCGGGCATAGACGACGCGGCATTGGCCGCCCTGGTCGAATTCGACGCCGACCGCGCGGCCCCCCTCGATGACGACGCGGGTTGCGTGGGCGCAGGTGAGCACCGTCAGGTTATTGCGACGCATCGCCGGCTTGAGATAAGCGTCGGCGCAACTCCAGCGTGCACCTCTGCGCTGGGTGACGACGGTTTCGCAAAAGCCCTCCGGCTGATGGGAATTCGGGCGGTCAACGCCAAATCCGCATTCCCGTGTCGCTGCCAACCACGCTGCGGTCGAGCTGCGTGGGCTGCGCTGACGGGAGATAAGCAGCGGCCCCGTCACGCCACTTTCGTCGCCGCTGACAAAGTGCCAGGCAGCGCTGGCATTCTCGATGCGACGAAAGTAGTGCACAAGTTCGGCGAACGACCACTGCGGCCCGGCATGAACAGCCCATTCGTCGTAGTCGGCGGCGAATCCGCGCACCCACATCATGGCGTTCATCGACGAAGAACCGCCGAGCATTTTTCCGCGCGGCCAGTAGATCTCGCGACCGTTAAGCTCCTTCTGGGGTTCGGTCAGGTAGTTCCAGTCGAGCTCGCTGCGGAACAATTTGGAGAACGCCGCGGGGATGTGGATGATCTTGTCTTTGTCGAGCGGACCCGCTTCCAGGGCCACCACCGCAGTGCCCGGATCAGCGCTGAGCCGGTTGACCACAGCCGCTCCGGCAGAACCGGTTCCGACGACGACATAGTCGCAATGAATGTCCACGCATACTCCCTGTCTCGGCGAGTGTAGGGCCTCGCGCGGACAGGCGAGCGCTATGCGCTCAGATCGATGCGGTGGGCGCCCTCGATCCCCTGATAGCGGGACGGTGTACAGGTCAGCACGATCACCTGTCCGTGGGCGCCGACCGTGTCGAACACTTCGCTCATCTTGGCCATCCGGCTCGGATCGGTGAAGCCCAGCGCGTCGTCGATCAGCACCGGAACGGTGTCCTCCTTGGCGACCAGCGCCGCGCCCGCCAGCCGAGCCAGGATGCCGAGTTGCTCCCTGGCTCCGCCCGACAGTGACTCGTAGGGCACGGTGCAGCCGTCCAGGCTGCGGTTTCTGACACACAGGTCGCTGTCAATCTCGACTTCGAAGCCGGGCCCGAACACCGGGCGGCCGAGGCGCTGCAGTTCGGTGCGGAACGGCTCGACGTAGCGGAGTCGGGTGGCGTCGCGGTGACGTGTCATCACCGAGCGCAGCAGCTCTACGGCGCGGGCCCGGCGGCGCATCCTGACGTATTCGGTCTCGGCGTGCTCACGGCGGGTCTCGGCAGCGTCGAGCTTGCCTTGGCGGCCCTCAGTGCCGAACACCGCAAGCTCGACGTTGACCTCGTGCAGCGCGCGCTCGGTCTCGTCGCGGCGGGCGCGCAGCGCCTCGGCCGCCGCGGCAGCGTCGGCGAGCTCCGCGGCGACCGCGTCGGGCGCCGCGGCCACCAGTTGCCCGGTCAGCTCAGCGACCTGTTCCTTGACGGTGTGCAGTGCTCGCAGGTGAGCATCTGCTGCGACCGCGAGGTTTTCGTCGCTGACCGATGCCCGCTGCTGGGCCAGCCGCTCGGCGATCGCATCCAGTTCGGCGCGCTGGCTCGCCACCTTGTCGCGCAGAACCATTGCGCGCGTGAACGTCTCGGCCAGTTGGGCGGCGGATGCCGTTGCCACCCGACGGCGTGTCTCACATTCGGCCGCCGCTTGGGTGCGTGCCGCGTCGGCCGCATCGAGCTCGGTGCGGGCCGCGGTGCTATCCAGCGTGACGTCGTCGCCTTCGGTCGGCTGACCGGCACGCAACCGTGCCAGTCGTGAGCGCATTTGGTCGACCTGTTCGTCACCGCACAGCCCGGCGAGCGTGGCGGTCAGCTGAACGCGTCTGCTCTGCAGTTCTCGGCGGCGCTGGTGGTCAGATCGGGCCGCGGCGAGGTCAGCAACCGCACCAGCCGCCAAGGCAGCAGTCAGTTCTTCTTGTGCCGCAGCGTAGTTGGCCTGAATGTCTCGCGCGGTGGCCCCTGGGCTGATCCGCGCCGTCAAGACACCGGCAACCGCGATCACGGTGGGACCGGTAGCCGTCGTCGACCAACCCTCACCTGCGGACAGCAGCACGCGTTGGTCCCCGGAATCCAGTTCGATATCGGCGTCAGCAGTGACTTCCACCGTCGCCGATACCAACGCAAGTTGCCCCTCAACCCGATCGACGGTCGCCGCGGCCGCTTCGACCCGGCGGGCTACGGGCTCGGTCATGGCAATTGCGGACAGCTCGACACAGATCTGGTCCCGTTCTCGCTGGACCGTGTCGATCTTGGCCAGCCGGGCCGCCAACTCATCGGCTTTCTCACGGTCGGAGAGATAATCGAGGACGCGCCGGGCGCGGTCCGCGTGCTGCTGGGTGGTCGAAAGCGCTGCGCTGGCCTCGTCGAGCGCGGCATCTGCGGCAGCCGCAACCTCTTCCGCGGTCGACTGCGCTTCGGCGGCGTTGCGCTCCTCGGCTGACAAGGTCGCGATTACCCTTGTGCGGCTGTCGATTTCGGTTCGCAGCCGTAGCCGCTCGGCGTGTGCGGCGGTCGACGCGTTGCTCGTCGCCGCTGCGGCGGTGGCCACCAGCTCCGCTTGCTTGAGCTGCTCGGTCAGTTCTGCGATCTTGGCGGCGGCTGCTTGAGCGGCGGCGTGACGCCCGACGACAGCCAACCTTTGTTGGGACAGCTCAGCGAGTTCACCGGTCAGCGCAACGTGCCGATGCACCCGATCTTCCACCTCGGCGACCGCCGCTGCGCAGCGTGCGACTTCCTCCCGGGCGTCACGCAACCGTGTCGTTGCGGCGGCCCACTCCCCGGTGGGGCGTCCGGTCGGGGTGAAATACCGTCCGTACTCGCTATCGATCCGATCGATGAGCAGCGGCTCGGTGCCGCAGAGCGCGGCGGCGTCACCGGCGGCGACGTCGAGCGCCCGCGACAGCGCGTCGCAGGCCGACAGATCTACCGCAGCGGTTGACGTCGCCTGCAGCACCCGCTGGGCATGCCACAACTCGGTATCCATTGTCTCGTCCAGCATCGCGCGGACGCGATCGTGGGCCTCGTCGCCGGTCAACTGTTCCCGGCGTGGCGCCACCACAGTCAACCGCGTCTCACATCTCTTGTGGAAGCGTTTGTAGTAGACGAAACGGTAAGCACCCGTGCTGACCTCGGCGGTGATCTCGGATCCGACGTCGCTGTGGGTCGGCTTGACCTGCTTCACCTCTTTTTTCGTCGAGCGGTCTTTGGATTCAAGCAGCAGATCCAGCGCCTCGATCATCGATGACTTGCCCACTTCGTTGTCGCCGCAGACCAATATGACGCCGTTGTCGGGGAACTCGATTTCTCGGTGGGTAATCCCCCGGTAGTTGGTCAGGACCAGCCGGTGCAACTTCATGCCGCACCCTTGCCCTGGTCGGTGAGCCGCAACAGCAGCGCCAGCGCCGCCTGGGCGTCGTCGGCGACATCACCTTCGCCGGCACGTGCTGCGGCGACGAGTTCCTCGACGGCCGCGGCCGCGAACCCGCCGATACCCAGGTCGGTGAACTCGCCGTCGGCCGGGATCACCGCGAGGTCGGTGTGGCGTTCCCAAAGGCCCAGCCAGGCGAACAGTCGAGCGTATTTATCCAGACAGGCGTCGAGTGTGGCGCGGTCGGTCACCGTCAACGAACCGGTCAAGGACAGCCGCACCACGGTGCGCTCCTTGTTAGTCATCAAGTCCAGGTTGAGATCCAGGTCGGCGATGTCGCGGCTGTTGTCGATCTGGTGGCGCATCGTGAGGAACCGCCAGCGTCCGACGTGCCGTGCCTGGACCGTGACAGGCCGGTGGGGATTCGTTTCGTCGATATCGACAACCAGGACATGGCCGGGGTTGGATTCGACATCGTCGAAGTTGGTGACCTCCGGCGCGCCGGAGTACCACACCCGACCGTCGCCGCCTACCTCGGTACGGGAATGCTTATCGCCCAACGCCACATAGTGCACCACTCCGCGGCCCAACGCGTCCTCGACCGCACCGAGCCTGATCAGTGCGGGTTTACCCGGATCGGGATCGAGCACGTCAACGCCGCCGTGGGCGACCAGCACCCTGGTGACCGCCTCTGCCGACAGGCCGTCGAGCGCCTCGGCGACCAGATCGGTGGTAGGCGATTTCGACCGCCACGGCGCTGCGATGATCTGCACACCCGGCCGGACCTCGTGGATGCCGGCCCGGTCGAGCACGACGACGTTGTCCGGGCGTTCGGCGGTGAACAGCGCGCTGGTGTACACCGACGACGCGTCCAGCGGGTCATGGTTACCGGGTAACAGGTAGACCGGAATCCCGATGGCGCGCATGGCTTCCAGGGACTGACTGACCACCTGTGGCGCAAGCTGATTGTGTTCAAAGACGTCACCGGCCACCACGACGAACTCGGCCCCGACCTCGGCCGCCAGCGCACCGAGACCGGCGACCGCGTCCCGGCGGGCCGCCGAATACCGCGGCTGCGCGTCGCCGGCCAGGAAGTGACGGGTCATGCCCAGTTGCCAGTCGGCGGTATGCAGGAATCGCATCCTGATCCCCCTCCCTGCTCTCCTGTCGTGTTCCGGGCATCGCGAGTGTAGGACCGGTCACCGACACGTGCTGGGACCTCGATCGGCATGCCCTACCGTGGCGAGATGACAACCCAACACCGCACCCTGGCGCTGCTGCGGCACGCGAAATCGGCATACCCGGCCGGTGTTGCCGACCACGATCGGCCGCTGGCGCCACGGGGGGTCCGCGAGGCCGGGCTGGCCGGTGACTGGCTGCGGGTCAACCTGCCCGCCATTGGCTTGGTGCTGTGCTCCACCGCCACGCGTGCCCGCCAGACGCTGGGGCGCACCGGTGTCGACGCGCCGGTGCGCTATATCGAGCGGCTCTACGGCGCCGGCCCCGCCACGGTGATCGACGAGATCAATGCAGTCGGCGACGAGATCAGCGCCCTGCTCGTCGTCGGGCACGAGCCGACGATGACCGACACCGTACTCGCTCTGGCCGGTGCCGACGGCACCAATACCGCTGCGGCCGAACGTCTCTCGGCGAAGTTCCCGACGTCGGGGATCGCCGTGTTAGACGTTCCATGCCGATGGCAACAGCTCAAACCTGAGGGCGCCGCGCTCATCGACTTCCACGTGCCGCGCTAGGGCTCGAGAACCCGCCAAACAGAGGCCAGGGTCCTGACAACGGAGCAATCGCAGCCGTGGCGTCTGTCTCGCGTCATTAGGAATTGGTCGACAGCGTCAGCTCCATCAGCTTGATGGCCTGCGCGCAGGCATCGATACCGGGCGCCTGGGGATTGACCCACCACCCGACCACCCCGGCGGCGTCGCTGGCGACACCGCACGAGCCGTTGGGGTCGTTCGGCCGCATCACGATCGATCGCACACCTGCGATCGAGCGGTTCTCGATCTGGTATTTGAGGCCCTCGGCCACCTTGCGCTCGTTGTCCAGACTGCCCTGCTCGAACCAGAACCGGGTGATGTCGATCAGTCCCGCCGGGTTGGCCGCCTGCCAGCGGCAGATGGCACCGACGAACGTGCTTTGGATATCGAGCGGGTCGGCGCCGACCGTCTTGGCGAGGATGTCCGTGGTCAACACCTCGCACTCCTTGAGCAGGTTCGGATACTGCTGCTGGGAGTTGCTGTTAGGGGGAACATCGCCCGCGCCCGCCTTCACCGGGCTGCCTGCCACCGACCGCGAACAACCGGTCAGCACCGACAGCACCGTGAACGCGACGGCCACGCCGGCGATGATGGTTTTCCTTGCCCGCACCGAGTGGCTCATTTCGCGTTCGCTATCGACTGACGCGTCAATTCTTTGGCCACATCGCACGGATCCGGGAACGGTTTCTGGTTGAAGCTGACCGACCATTCGATGAAGTCGTCCTGAAATTGAATTCCGATCTCGCAGAGCGAGTCACCCAACGTCGGCTCGTTGCCGATGGCAATGAAACCACCGTGGCCGTTGATGTTGATGTCCTCAACGCTCGAACGTGATAACTCCTCAGTCTTGCGTTCCCGGCCGATCGGGCTACCGCGGTACCAGGAAAACGAGAAGTGCGGGCCGAGGATGGCCCCACCGGCCAGCCACTGACAGCCCACCGAATTCTGCGCGGTGTTCACCAGCCCGGGCACCTTGGTCAACCCGGCAACCGTCTGGTCGCTGACGCCCCCGCACTGTGGGAAGAACGGCCCATGGTGTGCAGCCGCGGACTGCGCTCCAGACGACTCCGGTGCCTGGGACTGGCCGGAGCCGGAATGCGAGCAGGCGGCGACCATGGGAATCAGGGTCGCGGCCGCCAGGGCCAGCGCGGATCGCTTGCCCGGCGTCACTACGCGTACCTACTGCTGGTCACAGCTTGCACTGTAGCGGCAGCACCTTGGGTCAAGCACCGTGACACGGGCTGACCAGGACGTTTGCTTACTTTGAGTTTGCCAGCGACCGACGGGTTAATTCTTTGGCCACGCCGCAGGGGTCCGGGAACGGCTTCTGATTGAAGTACACCGTCCACTCGATGAAGTCGTCGGAGAACTGCAGTCCGATCTCGCACAGGTTGTCACCCAATGCCGCCTCGCTGCTGGTCGCGATGAAACCGTCGTGACCGCCGATGCTGATGTCCTCGACACTGGGATGGTTCACTCCCACGGTCTTGCGTTCCCGCCCGATCGGGCTGCTGCGGTACCAGGAGAAGGAGAAGTACGGACCGTGGATATTGCCGTGCACCAGCCATTGGCAGCCCACTGAATTCTGCGCCGTGTTGACCAGCCCGCTCACTTGGGTCAGCTCGGCCACCGCCTGGTCGCTGATACCGCCACATTGCGGAAAGAACGGGCCATGATGAGCCGCCGCGGCCGGTGCCGAAGACTGAGGCGGACGCGAGGCGGCATGAGAGCATCCCGCGACCGCGGCCGCGGCGGCCAAAACCACTGCCACCACGTCGCGCCTTGGGCCGATCACAGCGTGCACACTAACCGCAGCGCGGCGGTGTTGTATGCGACAGTTACCAGATGCTCCTGGCACTGCTGCGCCAGTACGTCCGGCCGTACCGCTGGCTGGTCGCGGCGGTGATGGTGCTGCAGCTGATCAGCACGCTGGCGTCGCTGTACCTACCCACTGTCAACGCCGCGATCATCGACGACGGCGTCGCCAAAGGCGACACCTCCACCATCGTCAGGCTCGGCGGGGTGATGCTCGCGGTCGCCGGTCTGCAAGTGCTGTGCGCGATCGGAGCTGTCTACTTCGGCTCACGGACCGGGACCGGATTCGGCCGTGACCTTCGCTGGGCGATTTTCCAGCACGTCATCACCTTCTCCGCGCATGAAACCAGCCGGTTCGGCGCGCCATCGCTGCTGACCCGCACCACCAATGACGTCCGCCAGATCCAATTCCTGGTCCAGATGGGGTCCGCCGTGCTGATCACCGCACCGATCATGTGCGTCGGGGGAATCTTCATGGCCATCCATCAGGACGCCGGGCTGTCCTGGCTGCTGCTGGTCAGTGTCCCGCTGCTGGCCGTGGCCAACTACGCGGTCGTCTCGCACATGCTGCCGATGTACCGCAGCATGCAGAGGTTGATCGACAACATCAATCGGGTGATGCGCGACCAATTGTCTGGCGTTCGGGTAGTCAGAGCGTTTGCGCGTGAGGCCTTCGAGCGCGACAGGTTCAGCCAAGCCAATCTCGCGCTGTCGAACACCGCGCTCACTGCGGGCAATTGGCAGGCGCTGATGCTGCCCGTGACCACATTGATTATCAACTGCTCCAGTGTCGCGGTGATCTGGTTCGGTGGCCAGCGTATCGACGGCGGGCACATGCAGGTCGGCTCACTAATCGCGTTCCTGTCGTACTTCACGCAGATCCTGATGGCCGTATTGATGGCGACGACGACACTGATGGTGCTTCCTCGAGCCGCTGTCTGCGCCGAACGGATCACCGATGTGCTGTCGACCCGCCCGGCGATCCTCAACCCTGAGCACCCGGCGCACTCATCGGGTATCGATGGCGCAATCCGGCTGGACAGCGTGACCTTCCGTTATCCCAGCGCTGACCGCCCTGTGCTGCAGGACATCTCACTGACTGCGCTGCCCGGCACCACCACGGCTGTTGTCGGCGGCACCGGTTCGGGCAAATCGACGCTGGTGTCGCTGATCTGCCGGCTCTATGACGTCACCGATGGCGCTGTCTTCGTCGACGGTGTCGACGTGCGTGATTATGACGCCGAACGGCTGTGGTCGGCAATCGGGTTGGTGCCCCAGCGCGGCTACCTTTTCTCCGGAACCGTCGCCGACAATCTGCGTTACGGAAAGGCCGACGCCACCGATGAGGAGATGTGGGAAGCGCTGCGGGTTGCCGACGCCGACGGGTTCGTGCGGGCCCATGACGACGGGCTGCAGATGCGTGTGGCGCAAGGCGGCACCAATTTCTCCGGCGGACAGCGGCAACGGCTGGCGATCGCCCGGGCAGTGATCCGGCGCCCGGCGATCTACCTGTTCGACGACGCGTTCTCGGCGCTAGACGTGCACACCGACGCCAGAGTGCGAACGTTGCTGCGCGAGATATCGAACGATGCAACGGTAATCGTCGTGGCACAACGGATATCGACGGTGTCGCAAGCCGACCAGGTCATTGTCGTCGACGACGGACGGATAGTCGGTAGCGGTACCCATGAATCGCTGCTGGCGAATTGCCCGACATACGTCGAGTTCGCCGATTCGCAGTCGTTGGGCGCCGGAGTAAAAGGCCGGCAGTGACCGCGGCGACTAACCCACCGGTCCGCGGCGTGGTTCAAGGCCCCGCGGACAGGTCTCGCGACTTCAGCGGTTCGGCGATCCGCCTGATCAAACGACTGGGTCCGCAACGCGGGTTGAGCGCGGCGGTGATCACGCTGGGAGTCAGCGGCACCGCGATCGGGGTCGTCGTGCCGCGGATCCTCGGCCATGCCACCGACCTGCTCTTCAACGGCGTGATCGGGCGGCGGCTGCCCAGCGGCATCAGCAAAGAGCAGGCCGTCGCGGTCGCCCGGGCGCGTGGTGAGAACACCTTCGCCGACCTCCTTTCCGGGATGAATGTAGTTCCTGGTCGTGGTATTGACTTCGGCGCGGTGGCCCAGACGCTGGCCCTGGCGCTGGCGCTGTACCTGCTTGCGGCGCTGCTTATTTGGGCGCAAGCCCGGCTGGTCAACCTGACGGTGCAGCGGACGATGATGGCGCTGCGCTCCGATGTCGAAGACAAGGTGCATCGGCTGCCGCTGGGCTACTTCGACGGCCGGCAACGCGGCGAGGTGCTGAGCAGGGTCACCAACGACGTCGACAACGTCCAAACGTCGCTGTCGATGACGATCACTCAATTGCTCACCTCGGCGCTGACTGTGACAACGGTGCTGGCGATGATGGTGACTATTTCGCCGCTGCTGACGGTGATCACGCTGCTCACCGTCCCGCTGTCGCTGCTGGTGACTCGTGCGATCGCCCGGCGCTCACAGCGGCTGTTCGTCGCTCAGTGGGCGAACACCGGACGCCTCAATGCCCACATCGAAGAGACGTACAGTGGTTTCACAGTGGTCAAGACGTTCGGTCATCGGACCAGCGCTCAGGAGCGGTTTCGCGAGCTGAACGACGATGTGTACCAGACCAGTTTCGGCGCACAGTTCATTTCCGGCCT
>JAFAQO010000185.1 GCA_019246375.1 Mycobacterium sp.
TCTTGGTTGGTGTGTCGCTGGCCATCTGGCTGCGGTCCCGGAAGGTGCGCATCGACCACACCAACGTCAACGACGAGTGGGAGGGCAGCCTGACAGCCGGACTCGAATCCGCCGATCAACCCGCCGTCGGGGCGAGGGTACCAGTCGGCGCCCCGAGCGGCCTCGGCCGCGAAGCCAACGGGCAGACGCCGCAACCGCGAAGCGCGGCGGCGCAAACCGTCGTTGCGAAACTTCCCACGGAGGACACCCGAACCTCATGACCGCCTGGTTCAACTACATCGCCACGTTGAAGGTTTTGGTCTTCGGTTTGCTGATCGGTGCCGCCCTCCCGGCTCTGTTTGCACTCGGGGTGCGGCTTGGTGCGACGGCCGGCGCTGGTGTCAGCGGTGACGCCGTGCTAACGAAGCGTCCGGTGCTGACCGCGCTCAGCTGGCTGTCCTACGCGCTGGTGGTGACAGCGGTCGCCGTCGGCGTGCTGTTCATTGCCCGCGACTTCATTGGCCAACACACCGGGTTATTCATCCTCGGCGCCAAGGCCAAGTAGCATCGAAGTGTCCACTGTTCAGGCGTGACGGATAGCCCCGCAGGGAAGTTGACGCCGTGTGAATAACAATTTCCTTAACTCGATAGTCAATTGGCTACGCGCCGGCTATCCCGACGGCATTCCGCCAACTGACTACTTTCCGGTGCTGGCCCTGCTGTCCCGCCGGCTCAGCAATGACGAGGTCAAAGTCGTAACCAGGGAATTGCTGCGGCGCGACGGGTTCGATGAGATAGACATCCTCGTGGCGATTACGCAGGTCACCGATCAGCTTCCGTCCCCCGAAGACGTCGAGCGGGTGCGGCAACGCCTGGCCGCCAAGGGTTGGCCGCTCGACGACGCCCGTGGTGGCAAGGGCCGCGAATAGCCGTCCTGCGCGCACTCGCCGTTCCGCCGGGCTCGTCGGCGCTGTCGATACTGCCGGCGCTAGAAAAGGTTCTGATGGACCGCGGTGCAGCGTTAGCCCCCGTACCGTCAACTGACGCCGGCCACTCGATACTGCATTCGCTGCGAGTGGGCGAGGACATCGACGATGACGTCGCGTTGGTGGTGACGACATCGGGAACCACCGGCCCGCCGAAGGGTGCACTGCTGACCGCCGCCGCGCTGACCGCCAGCGCGCACGCCACCCATGACCTGCTGGGCGGACCGGGCCGGTGGCTGCTCGCGCTCGCGCCGCATCACGTCGCCGGCATGCAAGTGCTGGTGCGCAGCGTGCTGGCCGGTACAGATCCGGTCGAGCTCGATATCTCATCGGGTTTCGACATCACCCAATTACCCGGCGTTGTAGCGAAGCTCGGCTCCGGCCGTCGATACACATCGCTGGTCGCCACGCAATTGGCCAAGGCGCTCACCGACCCGGCAGCGGCAGCCGCGCTGGCCGAACTGGACGCCGTCCTGCTCGGCGGCGGGCCCGCGCCGCAGCCAATCCTGGATAGTGCTGCTGCGGCGGGTATTTCGGTGGTGCGCACGTACGGGATGAGCGAAACTGCCGGTGGCTGCGTCTACGACGGTGTCCCCCTCGACGGGGTACGGCTGCGGTTGGCCGAAGGCAACCGGATAGTGATCGGCGGCACGACGCTCGCCAAGGGCTATCGCAACCCGGTGGATCCCGACCCGTTCGCCGAACCGGGCTGGTTCTACACCAATGACGTTGGCATTATCAATGAACCGGGCATGCTCACTGTGCTGGGCCGCGCCGACGAGGCGATCAGCACCGGCGGTTTGACCGTGCTGCCGCAGCCGGTGGAAGCCGCGTTGTCGACGCATCCTGCGGTACGCGATTGCGCCGTCTTCGGGGTCGCCGACGACCGGCTGGGTCAGCGGGTGGTTACCGCCGTGGTACTGACCGACGGTAGCGCTGAACCAAGCCTGGCCTCATTGCGCGCGCACGTCGCACGCACGCTGGACGTCACCGCCGCACCCCGGGAACTGCATATTGTTGACACGCTGCCTATGCGCGGCATCGGCAAGGTGGATCGGCAAGCGTTGGCGCGCCGGTTCGGGTACTGAAGCAAGAAGGGAGCTGTCGCTGGACCGCACGAAGCTGTCGACGATCGGCCAGCGATTCGAAGGCTCGCGTGTCGGCGAAGCAGCGATCACCTGCCTGGTGCTGGTGGTCCTGCTTACCGGCGTGGTGTGGAGCCTGCCTGATGCGGAGATCAAGCGGCGGCTCACCACGGTGCTGCAGCCGGTCGCGTCGGCGGCTGGGCTCGAACAGAGCTGGCAAATGTATGCCCCCGAACCGATAAGGCGCCTGGAATTCGTCGAGGTGCGGGTCACCATGGCCGACGGTCGCCAGCGGGTGTGGACGAATCCGCGCGGTGACCGGGTGGTAGGAGCCTTCACCTGGTATCGCTGGCAGAAGCTTAAGGAAAATTTAGTGCGCGAGCCCACCTTACGAGCTGGCTTGGCGCACTGGGTGGTCCACCACCTCACCGGACGCTCCGAGCGGCCCGAACGCGTGCAGATGACCTTGCGCACTGAGTTGCTGCCGCCGCCTGGTGCCGACGGTCCCCGCACCGTCGGGAATGAAATCCTTTACGACGAAACCTTGACCGGCGCGCCATGACCGAGCCGAGAAGCAGTCGGCGGCCGTCGGCGGTGCAGGCCTGGCGAACGTTTTGGTTCCGACCTCAGCCGGCCTACACCCTCGGGCTAGTCCGGATCGCGTTCGGTGCGGTGGCGATCGGCTGGGCGTTCTCTCTGCTTTTTGATCTGCATCAGTTGTTCGGCCCGCACGGTGTTGAGCCGCAGCAGCCCGGCGGCGCCTTTCGCTGGGGCATATTCGCGATCTGGACCGGTGACCGCGCGCTGACTATCGGCTGGGCCGTGTTGCTGGTTTCTTCGATCGCACTGACGCTCGGCTGGCACACCCGACTCGCCGCACTGGCGGTGTTCGTGCTGATCTTTTCCTTCGAATACCGCAACCCGTGGGTATTCAATTCCGGCGATCTCGCTATGCGCATCGAAGCCCTGTTCCTTGCCCTCTCGCCCTGCGGCGCGGCGCTATCGCTCGACCAAGCGCGCAGCAGTGGCAAGTTCTGGTCGGCGCAGCAGCGCCCGTGCTGGCCGGTGCGGTTGATGCAGGTGCAACTTTCGCTGATCTATTTCGCGTCGGTGCAGGCGAAGCTGAACGGCAACGCGTGGCCCCAGGGCACCGCCGTCTCCTATGCCTTGCGACTGCAAGACATGGTGTTGTTGCCGGTGCCCCACTGGCTCAGCAACAGCGCGCTCCTCATGAATGCCGCCACCTGGGCCACGATCGCACTTGAGCTGTCAATTGCGATTCTGGTGTGGAACCGTCGATTACGACCGTGGGTCCTGGCCGCCGGCGTGGTCATGCACACCATGATCATGATCACGATCGCCGTTGGATTTTTCACCCTGGCGGTGTTCGTGCTTTACCTCGCATTCGTCCCACCCGAAACTGTCGAACGTCTTCCGCACAGCACCAAACACTTGGCGGCGAAAATCATGCCGGCGCTTCGCCAACGGCGGCCGAGTAAAAGCCAAGCGGACTATCAGGATTCGAAAGAACCAGAAGGAGCCGTTGCCGAACCCGACGCCGACAGCCCAACCGGGCCCCGCATCAGCGCTGACGGCGCCCAATAGGCCGGGCGGCGACGATGCTGGCCGTGCAACGGCCAGAGGAGGAGGCGCCCAATAGGCCGGGCGGCGACGATGCTGGCCGGGCAACGGCCAGAGGAGGAGGCGCCCAATAGGCTGAGCGCTCGTGAAGGTCGGTCGCAAAGAAGCGCTCGCCGTTGCGTTAGGTTTTGCCCTGGTTGCGGCCGCGTTCGTCCTGCCACGCCTGCACGCGGGGGTCATACCTCGACACAATGCCGAGCCCCTGCGTTTCGCCACGCATGCCAATGCGGCACCGATCTTCGGCTGGTTCGAAGCCCACGCCAGCTGGGGCACTGGTCCGGCGATCCTGATCGGCCTGGCTGCGGTGGCGTGGGGCCCATCTGTGGCGAAGCGGCTTCGTTGGCGGCTACTGATCCTGGTCACCTGGGCCACCGCCGGCGCATGGGCGTTTTCGCTGGCGATGATCGATGGCTGGCAGCGCGGCTTCGCCGGCCGGCTGACCGAAGAAAACGAGTACCTGCCGCAGGTGCCCAGCATCACCGACATCCCGGAAGCAGTCCGGACGTTCTCGAGCCGAATTCTGGACTTTCAGCCCAATTCGTGGATCACCCATGTGTCCGGACATCCGCCCGGCGCGTTACTGACCTTTGTCTGGCTAGACCGTATCGGCCTGGGCGGCGGCGCCTGGGCCGGGCTGCTGTGTCTGCTGGTAGGGTCGAGCGCCGCGCCGGCAGTGATGACCGCTGTCCGCGCGGTAGCCGATGAGCCGACCGCGCGGATGGTCGCCCCGTTCGTGGCGGTGGCACCGACGGCCATCTGGGTCGCTGTCTCCGCCGACGGGTACTTCGCCGGGGTGGCGGCCTGGGGCATCGCCTTGTTGGCGCTGACGGTGCACGGCTCGGTCCGGTTCCCCGCCCTGATGGCAGCTGCCGCGGGCCTCCTGCTCGGGTGCGCGATCTTCCTCAACTACGGGTTGACGTTGATGGCGTTGCGGGGGTTGGCGGTACTGGCGTGCGCGACCGACTGGCGGGCCGCCCTACGAGCGGTGGGTCCGGCCGCATTAGCCGCAACCGCGGTGGGGGTAGCGTTCGCTGCCGCGGGCTTCTGGTGGTTTGACGGGTATGCCCTTGTTCAGCAACGGTATTGGCAAGGCATTGCCAAGGACAGGCCGTTCCAGTACTGGGGCTGGGCCAATCTGGCGTCAGTGGTGTGCGCGATCGGACTGGGAAGTGTAGCCGGCATTGGCCGGGCGTTCGACCGGGCCGCGATCCGTAAGCGCTCGGGTTTGCATCTGCTGCTACTGGCCGTCCTGGCTGCCATTGTCTTCGCCGATTCAAGCATGCTCAGCAAGGCTGAAACTGAACGGATTTGGCTGCCGTTCACGGTCTGGCTGACCGCCGCACCTGCCCTGCTTTCGCCCCAATCGCACCGAATGTGGCTGGCGCTCAACGTCGTTGGAGCACTGCTGCTGAATAGCCTGATCTT
>JAFAQO010000187.1 GCA_019246375.1 Mycobacterium sp.
CGGTCTTTAGCGCGGCAAGTGTCACGAGGTCGCTTGGGGGGTTTCGACGATGACGTTGGTGGCCTTGACCACGGCCACCGCGACACTGCCGGGCGCTAGCTTCAGCTCTCGTGCGGCCTCGGTGCTCATCAGAGACACGACCGCGAACGGCCCGCACTGCATCTCGACGTGGGTCATCACCTTGTCGCTGACCACCTTGGTGACCAAGCCGACGAAGCGGTTGCGGGCCGACCTGCCGACAGCCAGCGGATTCGGCGGCAGTGGGGGCGCTTTGCTGCGCCAGAATTCGGCGAGCACATCTCCGGCGATCACCTTGCGGCCGGAGTGGTGCTGACTGACCGGCAATGCCCCGTGATCGACCCGCCGCCGAACGGTGTCATCGCTGACGCCCAGCAGCTCGGCCGCCTCCCGGATCCGCAGCTTGGGCACGGTCAAATCCTACCCATCCGGCGCTCAGGGCCGACCGGGCCGAACAGTCGACGAAGATCGGCTGCGGGTGGGACGATCGTGGTTGTGACAGATCAGAAGCGAAAGTCCAAGCAGAAGGTCAAGCGCGGCCGTCCGCACGTCATCGTCTTGTTCGGCGCGACTGGCGATCTGGCCCGCCGCAAGCTGCTTCCCGGCCTATTTCACCTCTCTTTGTCGAAGCTGGCACCGGAACTGCGGGTCGTCGGCACATCACTCGAGGACCACGACGACGAAGAATTCCGCAAGATAGCCGCCGAGGCCTGCAAGAAATTTGCTCGTCGTGAGACTCCCGAAGACGAGCTCAAGAAGTGGGTGCAAAACCTGCGGTATGTGCCGCAGAGCAAGGGCGCAGGCGAATTGTCGGCGATCGCGAACGAGCAGGCCGCACACTTAGAAGGTGACGTGCGGCTGCTGCACTATTTGAGTGTTCCCCCCAGCGCCGTGATCCCGGTGATTCAGACGCTTGAGGAGGCGGGTCTGGTCAAGGGCGCCGGGGTCATCATGGAGAAGCCGTTCGGCACCGATCTGGAGAGTGCGGTCGAATTGAACGAGGCAATCCACCAGACGTTCGGCGAGTCGCAGATTTTTCGCATCGACCATTTCCTGGGAAAGGAGGCGGCGCAGAACATCCTCGCTTTCCGGTTCGCCAACGGCTTGTTCGAGCCGATCTGGAACCGTACCTTCATCGACCACATCCAGATCGACGTCCCCGAGAAACTGACCCTGGAAGGGCGGGCGAAGTTCTACGAGCCGATCGGCTCCTTCAAGGACATGGTCGTGACGCACCTGTTCCAGATACTCGGGTTCGTCGCGATGGAGCCGCCCACCGCGCTGGCTTCGAGCGCGATCAGCGCCGAGAAGAACAAGGTGTTCAGTTCTATGGTCCCCATCGACCCGCACAACGTGGTGCGCGGCCAATACCGCGGATACCGTGACGAGCCTGGCGTTGCAGCGGACTCGGAAACCGACACGTTCGTCGCACTCAAGTGTGAGATCGACAACTGGCGCTGGGCCGGGGTGCCGTTCTATCTGCGTACCGGAAAGTGCCTGGCAGAGGGCCAGCGAATCATTTCGATCGCTTTCCGGGAACCTCCCAAGAGCATGTTTCCGCAGGGGTCGGGCGTCGGCGCGCAAGGTCCGGACCACCTGACATTCGATCTCGCCGACGAGTCCAAGGTGTCGCTGTCCTTCTACGGCAAACGTCCCGGACCGGGTATGAAGCTCGACAAGCACAGCCTGCAGTTCGGTCTGGAAGAGACCGACACGGTCCGGGACGTCTTAGAGGGTTACGAACGGCTCATCCTGGATGCGGTGCATGGCGATCACACGCTGTACACGACGTCGGATGGCATCGAGCGGCTCTGGGAGGTCTCAGAACCGCTGATCGAAGATCCGCCGCCGGTGCGGGGCTACGACATCGGCTCGTGGGGGCCGAACGCCATACACCAGTTGATCGCGCCGAACGCGTGGCGGCTGCCGTTTGATCGGGTATGGCGGGGCAAGTGAGCTGTTGGCAGCTTTGCTTCGCTTCTTCGCCCGGCACCGGGCGACACGCGCGACACGCGCGACATTGAGTAATTGGCGGCTTTTCATCCCGCAGCGTGTGTCGACCGCAGCACGGCCGACCTGTCGGTGGCTGGCGGCCGGCCGTCGGATCGGCGAAAAGGCCTGCTAGACAGGGGTATCGGCGCTGCTGATGAAGTATGGCGCCGCTGGGAAAGCGCCGACCGGGACCGCCGTGAGAGAGTTCACGTACGCCGTTTGTGGGCCCCGCACGCTGGGCGTTTGTGGCTCTAAGCAGGGGTCGGGTTAGATTTCGTCAGGCAGCGTG